>NZ_JBXKMX010000219.1:0-3277 GCF_056992975.1 Ectobacillus sp.
GAAATCTTTTTACTCATATTCATTATTCTCCAACCGATTCTAGATTTAATAACATCATTTGGTATCATTGTTTTGAAAACAAATGCAACGGTTGGCATATTTGCACGTTTCATTGTAATGATTTTAGGAATTCTGTATATTGTTTTGCAAGCTCGGAAAAAGCAAGGACGTAACTATTTAAATTACCTTGCGATGTTAGCAGCTGTGCTTTTGATTGGTCTCTTCATTAATAAAATGGTGAAAACACCTATACTGTTTGGAGAAGAGATTAAGTATGTTGCAAAAACACTGTATACCTTTGTGATGCTAGGATGTTATATACTCCTATTTCAATCTTGGTTACGTAAAGGAAAACAAATTAACAAGGCAATTACGTACGTTGTGTATGCCACGGTACTTATAAATGTTGTTATGGTGCTCTCGATTGTAACGGCAACGGATTTCAATAGCTATGAATATTTTAAAACAGGTTCACGTGGATGGTTTTATGCAGGCAATGAATTAGGTGCTGTTCTAGCCATTAGTTTTCCAGCTGTTCTCCTTTTTTCAGTAGAAAAAACGAAGCGTGCGAAGGATATAGTGTTCTGGATTCCTGCTCTTCTTTCAATCTTTTCCCTATTTGCAGTCGGAACAAAGGTTGGATTTGGTGCCATCTTACTTGGTCTTGGAACTGTCGTAGTGCTCTGCATCATACAAAGCATCTTTCGTAAAGAAAGCAGAAGAGTGCTGCTATTGAATGGAGGAGTTGCAGCTCTTTTATTAGCAGCAGTAGCTTTGTACACACCCTATTCTCCGATTGTAAATAATACGAAAATACACATGAAACTGATTGAAGAGCAAAACAAGAAACAGGCGGCCGAGCAAAATCTATCTCCTGATGATTTGCCGAAGGATCAGGTTGGTGATCTTGTTTTCAGTGGGCGTGAGATATTTTTAAATATGGAAAAAAATCAATTTAAAGAGGCCCCATCAGCCCAAAAACTCTTTGGTATGGGGTATGGGGGGAACTTTAAATCGGAACCTAAGTTGATTGAACGTGATTTTCACGATTTATTTTATTCTTTTGGTTATATCGGATTCTTCTTCCTCCTTTTACCTTTTGTATATTATGGTGTGAAAATAGCGAGAACATTTGTTGTGAAATGGAGAAAGATTGCTACTGTGTCTTATGCATTATTAGTAGTGGGCATAGCGCTTGGTCTAGGCATTGCGTATACCGCGGGGCATGTCCTAACGGCTCCCGGCGTCAGTATCTATTTTGTAATTATGTGGGCATATTTATTTGTAAAGGCAGATAGCGAACAAGGATGAGCCATCTTTATGAACGGGATTTCTGAATTTGAAAAGCTAGCCTTGTTGGTAGCTTTTCTTTTTGCTAAGGAGAGTTGCATATGAAGGTATTACACGTAAATGCGGGAGCAGAAACTGGCGGTGGAAAAACACATATTCTTTCGCTTTTGTCGCAGCTACCCATGAATGAAGTAGAGCTGGCTGTATTTGAAGAGGGAGAAATTTCGAAAGAAGCGAGAGAGCTTGGCATTACCGTTCATGTTTTTAAGCAAGCATCACGCTATGATTTATCAGTTCTTAGAAGACTTACCGTTTTCATCAACGAAAATCAATTTGATATTGTTCATACGCACGGCGCACGTGCGAACTTTTTTGTAGCTTTATTGAAATCTCGCATTCATGCAAAATGGGTTACAACCATACATAGTGATCCGCTACTGGATTTCATGAAACGTGGCTTTAAGGGTTGGCTGTTTACGAAGCTGAATCTTCGCGCTCTTAAAAAAGTGGATTTATTCTTTGCGATTACGGAACGATTTAAGAAAAATCTCGTTTCGCTAGGTCTTCCTGCTGGAAAAATAAAGGTAATTTACAATGGTATATATTATACGCAGGAACCAGCTACCCCGTATGACAAGCAGGAGGATTTACACATTCCAGCTGATAGCTTTACGGTCATACAAGTTGCTAGGTTACATCCGGTGAAAGGGCATGAAATTTTACTAGATGCCTTGCAAAAGGTGAATATTCCGAACTTGAAGGTTCTGCTCGTTGGGAACGGGCCGAGCGAGCAACAGCTAAAAGAGATCGTGAAGGAACGTGAATTAACAGATACTGTTTTGTTTTTAGGTTTTCGCCGAGATACCGATCGTTTGTATGCTACAGCAAATATTAGCTTACTTACATCTTATAGTGAAAGCTTTCCTCTTGTATTGTTAGAGTCTGCCAATCAGCGTGTACCTTTTATTGCAACGGATGTAGGAGATATGCATAAGTTGCTTCCTAATGCATCCTATGGCTGGGTGATTAAGGTCGGTGATAGCGATGCTTTAGCGGCTGCGTTGGAAGAAGCTTATCTGACAAGACATGAACTAGCTGTAATGGGAGAGCACATGTATCAATACGCATCAACACGTTTTTCTCTCGAAAAGCTCTGCCGCGATACGTATGAAAGTTATGAAAGCCTACTACGTTAAATTTTTTTGAATAGAAAGGACAGCATTTCTATGATGAGACAAACAGTGGATATACTTGGAATTCCTTTTTCTTCTATGAAAATGCAGGAAACAGTTGACTATATTTCAAAGCAACTCTATGAACGTGAGACGGCTTTTCATATTGTAACTGCCAATCCTGAAATTGTAATGTGTGCGAAGAAAGATCCGCAATTTAAGGAATCCGTACTACAGGCAGATTTAATTACGCCAGATGGCATCGGTGTCGTAAAGGTAAGCGGCTGGTTTGGAGAACCGATTCCAGAACGGGTCGGCGGCTTTGATATGATGAATCAGTGGTTAGGACAATTTACAAAAGAAAATGCGGTGAAACTGTATCTTCTTGGGGCAAAGCAGCATGTGGTCGAGAAGGCAGCTGCTGTTTTGTCAGAAATGTACCCAGGGGTAATTATCTCTGGTTATCATAATGGCTATTTTCGAGATGACGAAGAGAACGAAATTATCCAGAAGGTGCAGGAGGCAAAGCCGGATATTTTGCTTGTTGCGCTTGGATTCCCGCGGCAGGAAATGTTCATTATGCGAAATAAACACCGCATGGGAGTCAAAATTGCAGTAGGTGTAGGAGGCAGTTTTGATGTATGGGCGGGGGAAGTAAAGCGGGCCCCGAAATGGATGCAAGCCATTAATTTAGAATGGTTTTACAGACTTATATCCAATCCGACTCGTTGGAGAAGACAAATCGTGTTGATTGAATTTTTGCAAGAGGCGATGCGTGAACGAAAAAAAAGAAAATCGTAAGGGAAAAGCAGCTT
>NZ_JBXKMX010000220.1:0-3129 GCF_056992975.1 Ectobacillus sp.
CCACCACCAGCTACAATCATGGCTTGAAAAGCATATCCTACATTCATAAAAAAACTAGCAGACCCTACGGTAGCAAGGGCATTTGAACCTAATCCTCCTACAAAGAACAGATCAATGAAGTTATACAGAAATTGAAGCAAAGCACTTCCAATCAAGGGAAGTGCAAGATTAGAAATAACAAAAAATTCGGTTCCAGCTGTTAAATCATTTTTTTTCATTTGCCATGCCCCTATATTGTCTTTCTTTTTATATAATTATATACTTATATATCCTGGGATGTATATTAAATCAAAAAAAATTGATATAATATGTGAACATTTAGCAACAATCATCTTTATGAATTTTACTAAAGATATTACAAAGTTGTACCGATAATGTATCATTGAGTTCTGTTTCATTCAAAGCATAATAATTCCAAGTTCCTTTGACCTCTTTTGTGATTAAATTGGCATCTAATAAAACCTTTAAATGATAGGACAATTTTGATTGTGTCATTTCAAATGCTTCAGTTAAATCACAAACACAAGTCTTGCCTCTTTGACATAATTCATAAAGAATTTCCAGCCTTTTTTGATCAGCTAGAGCTTTAAATTTCAGTTCATATTGTTTAAACATTGGTTTCATATTTAATAATCTTCCTTCATCAATTTTTTTTGATGTTTTAATTATATGTTTACATTCGTATACTTTCAAGATAAAGAGCATCCTACTAGGTAAGATGCTCTTATTTTTCTTATTATTTATCATGCCACATATACTTCTCACCAGTTGCTTCTTGTGCAATACGAACACCAACCGCAGCCCCTTGACCAGCAGCTATCATGGCCTGACTCGGAATACCAGTTAATAAACCAGTTATATAAAGGTTTTGAATGGAAGTGATTCCTTCCCAGTTAACACCAACCACCTTTTTTATCTTTCCGCTTTTGATGTTTTCATTTATCCCAATTTCAAATCCTAATTTTTCTAAAAGTTGTGTATTTACATTCGTTGCTACAATTACTCGTTTGGCTTGATAGGTTTCTTTATCTGTACTAACTATAAACATGTCGCCTTCTTTTTGAATGCTTTCTACATTTTCTTGTTTTAGCTGGGCATAATCCTTTATCTGTTTTGTAAATTGTTCAAGTAGCTGATCACCAGAAAGACCAGGTGTTCCTAAGTAGTTTGATAAGGCAGACACTTTTTTAATTTGTGATGCATCTGTATCGAATACGACTGTTTTTAATCCAGCATGTCCCGTATATAACGCTGCGGAAAGACCACTAATACCACCGCCGACTATTGCTACATCTAATTTCATACTGTAAAAGCACATCCAATCTCTTGTTTTGTATAAAGGGTTCTTAATCCTTTTTATTTTTTTAATCTAGCATAAGGATAACATCTTTATACTGAAATTCAATGGACTCCATTTCAAATTTGCATTTTGGAAAATGTAAGTGTATTTATTTACTCGTCTCCCTCCGGATAACCGGCGCTACTTCTGTCGCAAGAAGTTCAATTGCCTTTGCGACTTGTTTATATGGCATGCCGCCAATGTCCATTTGCGCGATAAAACGTTGATGACCAAATAATTCATATTGATAGAGTATTTTTTCAATGATTTCTTGTGGGCTTCCAACAAAAAGGCGATTAGATAGATGCTCAAAATCTGCGCGAGAGACGTTTGTATCAATTCCTTGCATCAGCTTCATAAGATAGCCAAAGTAATTGACATAGGAAGAGTAGAATTCATCCTTTGCTTGCTGCGTAGTGTCAGCAATATAGGCATGTGTCGTGATGCCCACTTTCAACTGATCTAGGTTGTGACCTGCTAACAGACCGGTTTTACGATAGAGTTCCACGAGTGGCTTAAAATTATCTCCATTTCCGCTTAAAATAGCAATTGCCATGCCAGTACCAAGACGCCCTGCTCTTCTTGCACTTTCCGGGGTTCCCCCTACTCCAATCCAGATTGGAAGTTGCCCCCGCATTGGATGCGGCGTAAGTTCTACATCTTGCAATGGTGACCGAAAGTTCCCATTCCATGTAATCCGTTCATTTTCATTCAGCTTTAACAATAGTTCAATTTTCTCTGCAAATAGCTCACTATAGTCAGCTAAGTCATAGCCAAAGAGCGGGAACGATTCAACGAAGGCACCGCGCCCTGCAAGTATTTCTGCACGTCCGTCAGATATAAGGTCAAGTGTCGCAAAGTCTTCGTATACACGGACAGGATCATTCGTACTAAGAACAGTCGTTGTCGTTGTTAACCGAATGTTTTTCGTCTGCTGGGCGATTGCGCCTAAGACAACGGCAGGTGAACTAACAGCAAAATCTGTACTATGGTGCTCGCCAAGCCCAAATATATCAAGACCTGCTTCATCCGCTAGTTTTGCTGCTTCGATAATTTCTTTAATTCGTTGATGGGAGCTGACTCTTTTCCCTGTTTGTTTGTTTTGTATGACATCACCGAACGTATAAATACCGATTTCCATTCCTTTTTTGGTTGAAGCTTCTATGTTATTATTTTCATTCATTTTCTATTCCTCCTTGTAACTTTTCAAGATAATCAACCTTAT
Source organism: Ectobacillus sp. (assembly GCF_056992975.1). Classification (NCBI taxonomy): domain Bacteria; kingdom Bacillati; phylum Bacillota; class Bacilli; order Caryophanales; family Bacillaceae; genus Ectobacillus; species Ectobacillus sp. Next base: position 2,565 of record NZ_JBXKMX010000220.1, read on the forward strand.
TACTATTATTTATTAACTATACTATTTATAGTTAGAAAGAACAATCCTTTCGTTTTAAAACTATAAAAAAAGTTTAGGTGAGCACCTAAACTTTGTAAGATTGCTATATCATTTTTTCTCCTAATACTCGAACCTTTTGCAGCCACTTCTTTTTCCTTTCTTCCGAAGCCATTTTCACAGATCCTAACGAAAGGACGCGTACGGACTTTATGCCGCAAAAAGATAAAATATTATTTTTCATAATTAGGTGACCGACATTTTTATAGACAAACGTATAATACCAAATCGGCGTATCCATTGTAACAAGGAGTCTTGCAGTTTTTCCGGATAATAGCTTGTCCCATAAGGATGAATTTTTCCGGTACGAGAAAGCGAATCCAGGTAAAAATGTACGGTCGATGAAGCCTTTTAACAGTGCAGGCATCGTTCCCCACCATGTCGGATAAACAAATACGAGATGGTCAGCCCATTTTATTAGCTGCTGAGCTTGCACTAGGTCTGCTTCTAATTCTGTTCGCTTTTTATATCCATGTGCAAGATTAAGCTGAAACTGCATGTCACCAAG
>NZ_JBXKMX010000221.1:0-3528 GCF_056992975.1 Ectobacillus sp.
CTCAGCATATTTATCAAGCTTTGCTTTTAACGCCTTATTTTCTTCATATGTAACCTTAATATCTTCTACATTCTGAAAGAAGCCCGCAACATATTGTGCGGGTTTCTCGAATACCCTTTGCACAACCCCAATTGAATCTTTAACAAATTGCTCAGGCCAGCTCAGTTTTTGGCGATCTTTAATGGAAAATCCAATCAATGCCACGAGAAGAATAATACTCACTAATAACACAATTAATCGTTTGTTTAAGAAAAACTGTGGCATATTTACACCCTCTTAAATCAACTTAATTTTGTTTTGAAGAGATTAATATTATCAAGAGCTTTTCCTGTTCCAATTGCAACACAGTCGAGTGGATTTTCCGCTACTAGGACAGGCATATTTGTTTCTTGACTTATAACTTTATCTAAATTACGAAGAAGCGCACCACCGCCAGTTAAAACAATACCACGATCCATAATATCCGCAGACAGTTCAGGAGGCGTCTTTTCAAGTGTATTTTTAACGGAATCAACAATGGCATCAACTGTATCTTTAAGAGCCTCTGCCACTTCCTCTGGACGAATTAAAACAGTTTTTGGCAAGCCTGTAATTAAATCACGTCCGCGTATTTCCATTGGCTCAATTCCTTCAGGATTTCCCGCAGACCCTACTTCAAGCTTTAGTGTTTCTGCAGTGCGTTCCCCAATCATTAAGTTATAATTTTTCTTAATATACTGCATAATAGACTCGTCCATTTCATCACCGGCTACTCGTATCGATTGGCTCGTAACAATACCACCTAATGAAATAATGGCAACCTCAGTCGTACCACCACCAATATCAACAACCATACTTCCTGTTGGCTCCCAAACGGGTAAGTTTGCACCGATTGCAGCTGCGAACGGTTCTTCAATCGAATATGCATCGCGAGCTCCAGCTTGACGAGTTGCGTCGATTACTGCCCGTTTTTCAACAGCCGTAATACCTGATGGAACACACACCATAACATATGGTTTACGGGAGAAAAAGCCATTTGATTTTTGTGCTTGTTGAATATAATGCTTCATCATTGCCGCTGTTGTTTCATAATCAGCAATTACACCATCTCTCATCGGGCGAAGAGCAACTACATTACCAGGTGTACGTCCAATCATTTTCTTTGCGTCGTTTCCAACTGCAACAATTTGCTTCGTGCCTGTATGCATAGCCACAACTGACGGTTCGCGTACAACGATTCCTCTTCCTTTTACATACACAAGAGTATTTGCAGTTCCTAAATCAATACCTAAATCTTTTGTAAATCCACCAAATCCAAACATTTCTGTATCTTCCTTTCTAAAACGAAAATACTTTGCTTTTTATTTTAAAAAACAAAACGTTTCTATCCCTCATATTTACTATTGTTAGCTAATCTGTATAAAAAACTCATAAAACACATTATAAATCAAAACAGAAAAATTGAATAGTGTTAAATATAACCCTTCTCTTTCAAGCTAACGAAACGATGCTCCCCTATAATAACATGGTCGAGTACTTCTACCCCCATTATTTTACCACACTCAGCTAATCTTTTGGTAACTTCTATATCTTCTCGGCTAGGGGATGGATCTCCTGATGGATGATTATGAAGACAAATAATAGAGGCTGCTGACCGGCGAAATGCTTCGCGGAATACTTCACGAGGATGTACTATAGATGCATTTAAACTACCAATAAATATGGTTTGTCGATGAAGAACTTGATTCTTCGTATTTAAATATAGACAAACAAAGTGCTCCTGAACAAGAAAACGCATTTCTTCCATCATATACTTCGCACAATCTTCAGGATTCCGAATGCTGTATCTTTCTTTATATTCTAACCGAACCATTCGCCTGCCGAGCTCAAATGATGCTAGCAGTTGTGCTGCTTTTGCTAGACCGATTCCGTTAATATTAGTAATTTCTTCTACGGTAGCATCTTTTAACAAACGTAATCCATCAAATTGAAGCAAAATTCGCCCTGCTAATGTAAGAACCGATTCATCCTTCGTTCCTGTTCGAAGAAGGATAGCAAGCAGTTCTGTATTCGATAGGCTATCGGCACCTTCTGTGAGTAATCTTTCCCGTGGCTGATCTTCCTTAGCAACTTCACGCAGCATACTCAACCTCATTCCTCCTCATAGAAATGTTTTCAGTTCCCTAGCAATTCTAGCGACGGGTAAGCCAACTACCGAATAATAGTCCCCCTTGATTTCTTTCACAAACAATGCGCCTTTTCCTTGTATCCCATAGCTACCTGCTTTATCGTATGGTTCATCTGTATCGAGGTAAGCTTCTATTTCAGCATCTGTTAAAGAATAAAATGTTACTTCTGTTTTTTCATAAAATGAAATTTTTTTATCTTTGCTAATTATCGCTACTCCTGTAACTACTTCGTGTGTATGTCCAGACAAAAAACGCAACATCTTTTCTGCATCTTGTTTATTTTTTGGTTTGCCTAATAATTGAGATTCGTATGTAACAATTGTATCAGCCCCAATAACGATTGCATCTTCAAAATGTCGATGAACTTCGCTCGCTTTTTGTAAGGCTAATCCCATAGCTGCAGTGTAAGAATCATCCCAATTATCCAACCTTTCTTCCATTTCACTTACTTCGATTGAAAACGGAACAGAAAGCAAACTAAAAAGTTCCTTACGTCTTGGAGATCCAGACGCTAAAATTATACGTTTCATCGTTGTCACCTACTTACTTTCTGTAAAAAAAGATATAGTATCATCGTAGCAAAGAACATCTATCTTCACAACCTAAGAAAATCCGGTTTTCAACTCTGTATTACATAGAAAAAACGAAAGAACTACACATTCTTTCGCTACTAATTCTCTACTTTTAAATTTTTAAATATGATGGTGTGATTTTCTAATTAGTTGGATGTTACAATTTTTTCATAAATGGTAAGTCCGTCTACTACTGTTTGCTGCAATTTCATAAAGGATTCCTCTGTTTTTTTCGTTTTGTAATCATTCAAAGCGTCACTTGATGCAGAAAGACTTGTCATTAGTTGTTTAACATCCTCTTGTTGTACAGTACTTCCTTCCTTTGTGATGTTTTCACGTTCTTTATTCATCTGGCTCCATTTTGCTTCATCCATACTCCCTGTTACATATAGTTGTGTACTTTGCTTCACGATATTTAGCAAGATGGATTCTGATTTTGCAATAAGCGATGCATTATATTGTTTTGGAACGGTTGTTTGTTGAATCGACCACTCTTTCACATAAAAACTAATGTTTTTCTTAGAAAGCAAGTCTCCCATTTGCTTTGCGCTTGTCCCATCATTACTAACAAACGTTACAAGATAATATTTTCCAGTTTCTTGTCTCATCGCTACTGGTATGCCTTTCGCTTTCATGGCATCAAGCGTAGCCTGTCCCTTTTCTTTGGAAGAAAATACTCCTGTTTGTAGAATAGAGAATTTGACAGGCTGCAAAGCAATCGTATCCTGCTGAACTACTTGTTGTTTGGCTACAATGGCATTTGGTTGCTTTCCTTGCGTTTGGCTATC
>NZ_JBXKMX010000222.1:0-14058 GCF_056992975.1 Ectobacillus sp.
CAAAGGATGAATTGGTAGCAATTAAAAATTTAATTGCACATACAGATCCACAGGCATTCGTTAATATTACTGAAACAATCGAAGTGCTCGGACTGTTTCGACGCACCGCCTAATTAAATCTACAAGTTCTCACTATATGCACTATATATGAACAAACAAGTAAACAGGCGACACACCTATAAAATATTGTGTCGCCTGTTTACTTGTTTAAATAGTCAAAATAATCAACCAATTCAGTATATACAAATTACTTATACTTTCATAAACAACAGTTGTTTCTGTAATTTATCGAGTATTATAATAGTAAAGGCAGTAATAGCTGTTTTGATATTATATTATATTTTATCTTACTAATCTAGGATAGTTTTATTCTATTTCTTATTCCTTTCTTTAATAAAAAAGGGTATACTTATTTTAGAACATATGTTCTTTTTATCTTATTTTACATAGCATTTTGCACAATAAGGAGTGAGACGATGCTAGATTATCAAACAACATTGTCATGGAACGATACGATGAAGCAAATTCAATATAATTGCTTAGGAAGAGCGATTTCTGACAGACAAAGCTTCGAGAGTGAACTATTAGAATTTTTACACAATCATGATTATATTACCTTACCTACCATTCTTAGCGGTCTTTCCAAGGAACGTTTTGGATCTTACTCTATCTATACAACCCAAGATAAAAATCGAAAGGTTGGTACACTCATTGTCGAATATAAACGTGAAACAGAGCAATTATCAAAAGTGGACGAGGTCTATTTTGTATAATTCTATTGCACGTCTCTCCTTTATCCTTTATAATAAACCAAAATTCCATAATATGGAATTTTAGGGTGTAGATAAAACGGGGGTGAATCGTTGCTAAGCGGATGGTTCAGTTGGTTTATAGTGTTATGGACTGTCATCTTACTCTGTCTCATGTTTATCGGTGGATATTTTATGTTTCGAAAGTTTTTAAAGCGACTTCCAAAGGAGGATGGTTTATCCCTTCTCGATTGGGAAGCTTATTACATTGACCAAACTCGGCATTTATGGAATGACAAAACCAAGGAGCTACTTGAAGAGCTTGTGAAGCCGGTTCCTTCCCTTTTTCGTGACGTAGCACGTTCTAAAATTGTAGCAAAAATCGGCGAGCTTGCTTTAATGGAACAAACACCTGCTATTACACATGATGTAATAATACGCGGGTACATTCTGGCCACACCGAAACGCGATCATGCTTATCTGAGAAAAACACTGCAAAAGAAAGATATTGATATAACAGCCTATACAACTGCGAAATAAATGTGAATCGATATTAATTTCTATAAAAAAAGCCTCGAAATTCGAGGCTTTTTCTTACGTTAATTTCATATCACTATTGTCTAAAAAATCTTTTTGATTCTTCAGCTCGTCTGCCAACTTTTTATAAGAGCGATACATAGCCACTCTCCAAGAAATAATCATAGCAAACGCTAACAAGAAAAACATCCCACTTAGTTGCCCGAAAGATATAGATTGACTTAAATAGGTTTTTAAACCAATTCGCACGGCTACTAGACCAACTAAAATAAGAATGAACGCTCTTGAACGCTTCAAATATATCTCTTGTCCGCGAATTTCAAACTTTGATGTTTTAATTAGAAAGATAGAGAAAATTAACCCAACGATAACAGCTTCTCCAATTTCAGCACCAGTTAAACGAAACTGCGGTACTACATACATCAAGGCCCCTGTGCTCATAAAGAATGGCGGCAAAATGATTTTTTTCAACGAGGTAGGTTTTGCAGCTGCTTTAATACGAATAAATGTGACAGCAATCGCCATAAAAATAGCTACAGCACTTGAAAGAAGTACATAATTCATCTTGTATCATTCCTTTTATGTTCAAAGTTACAACGTACTACTATTATATTTCTTTGTTGTACTCTTTTCCAATTATATATTTTGATTTATAAACCGGTAAATCCACCAAACAACTCTGTAATCGCGATTGTAATCTTCGTAAGTCCATTAAAGTATAGCAAAACTCCCATTGCTATCATAATATACCCACCAATCTTAACAAACGTCACACTATTTCGCTTAATCCAAGAAAGTTTGGAGAGAAACAGTGACAAGACAAAAAATGGGATTGCAAAGCCAAGGACGTAAGAAATCATGTAGAGCATTGCAAATTGCGGATTCGTAGCTGCTAGTGCAATTACTCCTGCTAAGATAGGACCCGTACAAGGAGTCCAACCAGCGGCAAAGGCAATGCCGATTACAAGCGAACCTGCATACCCAGATGGTCTGCTTTTAAACGTAAATTTATGATCCTTCATTAGAAATTCTGGTTTAAATACACCTACAATAACGAGTCCAAACAGTACAATGAACAGAGCACCAATTTGACGAATCAAATTTTGATACGAAATAAACAGCTGCCCAATAAAGGTAGTACCAAATCCAATAGCAATAAATACAATAGAAAAACCAATCAGAAAAAACGCCGTATGAAGCATGCTTCTTTTTTGAAGCATGGCTTGCTCTTCCTTTAATTCCGAAACCGACATTCCGGTAATATAAGAAAGAAAGGCGGGATACAAAGGCAAACAGCATGGCGAAATAAACGACAGAAACCCTGCCCCGAATGCCAAAAAAATATTAATATCTTGCATACTTTTTCCCCTTTCTACATGATTCCATTGTAGCAAATTTTTTATCACTAAAGAAAAGAAAGTGATGAATAGACAACAATGAGAAATAGGTCGAAATGACAATTATCAAGACGAGAAGGAAATTTATTTCCATTGTCGAATATAATCAAAAAAAGGATGGGAGGAATGTACTATGTTATTTCAATTCTCTGTCGAATATTCATTTCATCAAGGTAACCGCTATATATCTGAAACAGTTACTGTTGTTGCTTCATCTGAACAATTAGCAAAGCAAAAGGTAGTAGCAGAAGTAACTCGCCGCTTTGGTCTAACAGACTCTCCTCTCATACATGTCCAACAACTTTAAATTCAGTTTAGAAGATTGATCTTTTCTCATGCCTATAAAATCTATTGTCTGTTCATTTTAATCTGTAAACTAGATTTCTCCATATCCACTTCATTCCCTTGTTATTCAACAACAGCTACCTCCATTTTTGCCTACTTATTAAGAATGGACAAGCCCTTTTTATATGGACTACCTTCCAAATGAGATGATTCGCATATGTTAAAGTGAATAACATTATAGTTTTAAACGGGTTTACCCGAATTCATTTTAATAAGGAGGAGTTATAATGGGTCATCCACAAGGTAATGTAGGACCAACAGAAGCTGGTCATCATCATCATGGTCACTTTCATGGTAATAGCGGTTTTGCTCTTGTCGTAGTATTGTTCATTCTGTTAATCATCATTGGTTGCAGCTGGGGATGCGGCGGTTATGGCGGTTATGGCGGTTATGGATACGGATACGGTTTCTAGTAAATAAATACTAACTATGAAGATGCCTTGCCAAGCAAGGTGTCTTTTAATATATATGTAAGTTCCTGATAATATGAATACCGTCTTTACAAAAGCCTACTTCTTGCACGGTTACCAAGTATTCGCTAAGCTGTACATATAACTCCTTTTAACCGAGATACATAACAAGTGTTCATTAGATACGGGGGAACTATACATGAAGAAACAACGAATCTTATTTATCGGTGCAGGTCGAATGGCAGAAGCTATTTTTTCAGGACTATTGAAAAGAAGTGCAGATGATATTGAATCAATCACTATTTCAAATCGTTCAAATAGCAGCAGACTACTAAAAATGCACCAAAAATATGGTGTGCAGACAACAACGAATTGGCATAATGAAGTAGACCATGCTGACGTAATACTATTAGCAATTCCACCATATGCACACGAATCCTTGTTAGCTGAATTATCACCGGTGCTTAATAATCAATTTATCATAACAATAGCTGCTGGAATCGGTCCTTCTTACTTAGAGGAACGGCTTCCTTCAAAAACGCCGGTTTCGTGGATTATGCCAAACACAGCAGCAGTCGTAGGCGAATCCATGTCACTGTATTGCTTAGGTAGAAAAACAACGGATCATCATCGGGAAGTTTTGCAGATAATTTTACATGGCATCGGAAAGGCAGAGGAATGTACGGAGGAAGAAATTCACCAATTAACAGCTGTAACTGGAAGTGCACCTGCGTTCGTATATTATTTTGCTGAAAGTCTGATACAAACAACGAAAGAATTAGGTATTTCAGAAGAAAAAGCAAAGCAGCTTGTCATTCAAATGATATATGGCTCTGCAGCTATGCTACGGGAAGAACAAGATCCCGCTTCATTACGTGAACAGGTAACTACACCAGGAGGATCTACTGCAGAAGGCCTACGCGTATTATATGAAAAACAATTTGCTTCTATATTGCAGCAGGCAATTGCTGCAACGAATGAAAAAGCGAGAAACTAATCGGTACTAAAAAGTCCTTTCCAATTCGAAACACGGAAAGGACTTTATTGCATATACTATTTTCTTAAGCTATCCCTTCTTCTTTGGAATCGTCTTCTCCTCACTGAACTCAGTGCCATAGGAAGGGCTAAATTTAGTTTCTTTCATCCGAGAAGAGCGAAGTAATTCCCGCCATGATAATCGGTGAAGAAGTAATGACGCAGCTGTTACGAGAACAGCTGATATAATACTTCCCCAAGCCATTTGTAAATAACTATCCAATAGCACATTCCCGAAAATCCAAACACTCATATATGTAATAAGAAAATCAACAATTGCAGCAGGACCATTTCCTATTCGAGGTAAAACAATGTTTTCCACTACTACATATGAAACAATCGTTACAAACAGACTAAATGATACCACTTCTGTTATCGTTGCTGGAAAAAAGATAGCCAACCCAAGAGAGAAAGCAACCACCGATGATAAAAATTTCATTAACAAAAAAGTAGTTTGCTTCATTACGAAAATCCTCCTTTTCGTTTTAGTTTGCAACGAAAAGGAGGATTTTATACATAATCCGACTACTCATAGCGATGGAAGAATTAAATTCACAAGTAAATTTTTAGAATTTTCTTACAATAGCAAAAATAATGAGTTGACTTTTTGAGAAATTCGTACCCCTTTCCCCTATTTTCTTATTTTTTTCTGTATGATAGCGATACATAGCAGAACTAATGGAACAAATGTAAAAAGTGAGAATTCTATAAAGGGGATAATAGTTTCTATAAATTTTGACAGTTGCTGCATATTGGGAGATGCCCATATACTAAATATTATGATTAAAAAACCGAATGGAAAAATAAGAGGCCTGAAGTCAGATAGATGTAGCCATTGCGCACTCCCTAAAACAAGCACATACAAGAACACGGAAAGTTTGACAAACACCCCCATCACCCAAATAACAACTACGAAGGATTCAAGATGTTCAAAAAATGTTGCAACACTAATGTATCGGAAAGCAGTAAACACTGGATAAGCATAACTTGTAACTGAGTCTCCAAATAATAGAAGGATGATGATATTGATATAAACCATAGCAATCATGCAAATAATTACTAAGTATATACTCCGTTTCATCGCTACCTTACTATCTGTCAAAAAAGGAAGTAGCATGGATGCAAGGAATATTTGACCAAACCAAAGTGATGGCTGAACTGCTCCTCTAATTGAGGGAAGCAAACCATGCTCCATAATTGGAAATAGATTCTCTGCTTTTAAGTCTTTTAGTAGCAGCACAAATAATAAAATTGTAACCATATAGATGAAAACAAGTATTTGGGCAGACCTTCCTAACACTTCCAATCCAGCTCGAACAGCGAAAGTACATACAAGAATCATACTTCCAGTAACAACAAACATAGGGGTTTTCGGAAGAAAAGTTATCATAACCAAATCCGCATATTCCCTAGCTATCAAACTAGCTACGTACAGAAAATAAAATAAGAAGACAAATCCAAGTATTTTTCCTAGAAATCGCCCCGCAATGTGTTGACTATATTGTATGAGGGTCTCCTTCGGATACTTTTTATGTAACTGGTACACAATAAACATTGTAAAAAATCCATTAAAGGATGCCCACATTGGCGAAATCCACATATCACGATGCGCATATTTTCCTGTAACGACTGGTATGGTAAGAATAGCGGTTGAGAGTATTAATGGTAATAATAACATTGTCATTTGTAAAGCAGAAATTTTCCCTTTTTCAATCATTTTCTGTTTACCTCGTTACTTTTTAGTATATCCACAAAATATTTAAGATTATTTAAATAAAGAATAGATCATCCGTGACAAACTCTATACTTTATTACTGTATAGGAGTATGACTTCTTTTTTCTTTACGATATTTATTTTGTATATAAGCAGAAGTAGGAGAAGAGTTGGAATTACCGTTAAAAGTAATAGTATATAAAACGGAAGAATTTCGTCTGCACATTTGGAAAATTCTTTCATATTCCGGTATACCCACAGGCCAAGTAAAGTTAACAAAAAACCAAGTGGAAGTACGATTGACCGGTAGTCAGAGAGATTCATCCACTGCGCAGTACTTAGCACTAGAACATAATAGAGGACTGAAATTTTGATGAACATTATTGTCACCCAAATGACAATAATGACCGCCTCCAAATGTTCAAAAAAATTAGAAATACTGATGTATCGAATCACAACAAATATTGGATAGCTACGACTAGTTGTGAAAGAAGTTCCTCCTAATAAGAAAACAGTCAGCAAATTGAGACCAATCATAACAAGCATCACAACTAGAACTGAAACCATACTCCATTTCATTCCTTTTTCAGAATCCATTACATAAAGAAGAAACATCGATATCTAAAAACTTTGACAAAACCAAGCTTGCAGTGCATATGCTCCCCGAATTGATGGCATCACACCATGCTCCAGTATTGGAAAGATATTCTTGATCTCTGCGTCCTTAAAGAGTAGGATAACCAATATCAAGATAACAATTATAAATATAGGAGTAAACAGTTGGGCAGCCCTACCTAACACTTCCCCGCCACATCGTACAGCATAACCACAAACTAAAACTATACTTCCAAGTACTACAATCAGTGGAGTCTTTGGAAAAAAAGAGCTAATGATGAAATCAGCATATTCCCTTACTATCGTTCCCATATCATGTAGGAAATAAAACAAATAAACAAATCCGAGTAGTTTTCCTGGAATCGTACCGATTCTGTGCGCTATATTGGATGAAGGTTTCTTTTGGATAGTATTTATGCAATTGATATACGATAAACGTTGTGAGAAATCCGATAAGTGCTCCCCAAATTGGAGAGATCCACATATCGCGTACTGCGTACTTACCCGTTATTGATGGAACGACGAGAATAGCAGTTGCAGTTATTACAGGATACATCATTAGTGCAAGCTGAAATGCAGAAATTTTTCCTTTCTCAATCATTTTTTATCTCCTTCTTTTTGCTAAATCCAATAATCCTATTATTTCTCAAGCAATTGTCCAAACGGTTTGAATAACGTTTCTATCATTTGTGTAGGACCCGGCATGTCAGGAAAGAATAAAAGAAGGATGGCTAGTATCCCCCCCATCGCCATTAAGGTAATAAAGGCAGCTTTTTCTTTTTTCTGCTTCCTATCCATTTTAGGCCATTCATACCACGTAATCAGAATTATTAATACTATTATCCCTACTATCGCTGCCCATTTCATTCCGTTTTTACCTCATTTTCTTTTAAACCCGCCGGTATAGTAGACATACCTGGTCTACGCACGTATGTTCGAATATCCATTTTCACATCCACTTGTGGAAGAATTTCATCCCAATGATCTTTGACTTTCTCCCATTCTTTAGGATATTTACGGTGAAACGCATCTGCAAAACCGAAAGCATCTATATGCATCTCCGTCTTCACCTGTGAAAGAGTTTGAACAATGCGTTGTTTAATGACTTGTTCTAAGTCTTTTTCTATACGCTTTGTAATGTCGGCACTCATAATGTCAAGATGGGTACCGTTTTGCACCACAGAAGCTTCCGATATTATTTTAACCAAAATTTTCCATTTTCCGTTTTTAATTGTAGGAAGAATTTTCGTCGTTACTCGAATAGGATCTATCGACATGATTTCTCCTTCTTTAATGGCTACTGAAATCGCAGACACTTCGGTTTCATTTCGAAGCCACAACAGTCCTCTCGTTACTTTGTCATCGATTCGACCAACCATTTTTCCCTTCTTGAAAATAGCAGTTCCAGTAATATAATCAACCGTTTCTCGCATTTTTCCGTTTTTTGAAGTTACTGTTTGAATAATAGGCAAAATAGCTGCTTCTGAATCACCAATTATCATTTGTTGAAAATCTTTTACAGTAATATCGGCACCTGTATGAAGTGCAGACAACTTACGGAGTCTTTCTCCTTCAAATAGCTCTAGCGTTGTCTTAGATTTCAGAATATCTGCTGCCAATCCGTCGCTAACAAACAAATTGGCACGTTCCCGAGGTTGTGATTGGCGAAGTAAAAAATCAATCTGCTGATTAATTCCATCTTTAGCAAATGCTTCTCCAAAAATATATGCTTTGCAGTGTCCCAAAAAAAGGACGCGTGTAAATTTTGCTTGAAGGTTTGCCATAGCATCTGCCATATTTTTCCCTGTTGCTGATCTCATCAAGACATTGGAGGTTCCCGCTGCCCCAGATCCTTGCTGCCCGCCACTTACTTTCTTTGGATTTAACACTTGAACAGTAAGCTTAATTTCCTCATTTTTGTCTTTATCAATGGCAGTAGCTAACACCAGTGCTGTATCATTCACTTCTTGTCTGTCCCAACAACCCGTAAGCAGCAAACTAGCCGAAAAAAAGAGAAGAGGAGAATATTTTTTCATCATTTTGAGAGATAAAAATGACTTCATTTTTTGTTCACATCCTACCAATGTTATACGCTACTTTTCTTTTTTACCATCTGGCTTCGGTTTTTGATTTGGTGACTGTCGATACAAATCAAATTCCCCAGTTAAATGAGGACGTGTGTCCATCTTCCACCACGGCGCCCGAACGAAAGTATCTTTCAACTCACGACCTTTCAGTGGAGCAATAGGAGAAAGGTATGGAACTCCAAACGAACGTAGTGAACATAAATGGACGATAATAGTAATAATCCCCAGCATAATTCCCAATAAACCGAGTGTGCCAGCAAGAAAAATAATCGGAAACCGTAACAATCTAAACGCAATACCTTGCGTATAATGTGGAACCATAAACGATGAAATTCCTGTAATCGCAACAATAATAACCATAGGAGCAGAAACAATGCCAGCTTGCACGGCTGCTTGGCCGATGACTAATGCGCCGACAATACTAACCGCAGCTCCTACCTGTTTTGGAAGCCTGACTCCAGCTTCCCTTAGTGCTTCAAACGTAATCTCCATCATTAATGCCTCTACTAGTGCTGGAAAGGGGACAGTTTCCCGAGAAGCAGCCGCACTAATTAACAAAGCCGTTGGTACCATCTCTTGATGATAGGTAAGAATTGCAACATAAAGCGAAGGCAAAGTAACAGAAATTATCATAAACGTGAAACGCAAAATGCGAATCGCTGAGCTAACTAGAAAACGTTGATAATAGTCCTCCGCTGACTGAAGCAAAGAAAAAAAACTAATCGGAGCAATTAATACAACTGGGGTACCATCTATTAAAATAACTACACGACCTTCCAAGAGATTTGCAACGGCTACATCAGGTCGTTCTGTATTAATAAGCTGAGGAAAAGGAGAATAGGGATTATCTTCAATCATTTCCTCAATGTAACAACTTTCTAATACACTGTCTATATCAATGCCTTGCAGGCGATTTTCTACTTCATCGATAAGATTTTGATTTGCAAGCCCTTCTACATAAGCAAGTACAACTTGAGTATTCGTATAGCGACCGATGTTCATCATTTTCATTTTGAGATCAGGGTTTTTAATCTTTCGCCTTATAAGAGCAGCATTGACTGCCAATGTTTCAACAAACCCTTCCCGTGGTCCCCGTACAACGCTTTCTGCCGACGGTTCTTCAATCGATCGTTTTTCCCATTTAGGTAACCCCAAGGCAAGACCACGTACTTCTTGTTGTACGAAAAGAATAGGATTTCCTATTGAGAGATTTGCTACACAATCGGTAACTGTCAAGACTTCTGTCATCTTGGATAGATGTATTTTCCCTTTTACCATTTCATATAAATTATGATTTACTCCTTCTGCTTCCAAAAGTGGGGCGAGTACATTATCATCAATCTCTTCAATATTAGATAAACCATCTATATAAACGAGAGCCGCTTTTGTCCTTCCACCAATAAAAAATGTCCGAAAAGCTACATCAAAGCTATCTTTATACAAAAATTTAAAAATTTGTAGATTTTTATCCAAGTCTGACGATAAAAAATCTTGCTTCTCAGTATCTTGAGGTTGTTGCGTATTCAATTGTTTTTGTTTATTAAACAGTTTCCTATTTTTACGATACAATCGGACAACACCTTCTTTTTATTCTAGAGTATGGAATTTACATTTAGCGGCATTTTTAAAAATGTATACCATTATATGCTCTGCATATTTCCGCATATTATTCCATTGTACGCAAAATAGCAATTTATAGACAAAGTAAAAGCCCTTCAATATTTCGAAGGGCTTTACTTTACTAACTAAATAAGGTACAACAAAAAGACACCCGCTAACGAGTGCCTCTTACTGTTGTTATTTCATCTGTTTGTTCATCGATTGCATCATTTGATTAATTTTCTTCTGAGAAGGCTTTTGACCCATTTGTGCCATCATCATTTTAAGCATCTGTTCATTAATCGGTGGATTTTTCTTTAAATAATTCATCATATAACGACGTGCAATGAAGAATCCTAGCGCGATACCTGCTGCAAAAATAAGGATACCAACTAGAATAGAAACCCAAACTGACATAGTAAATCCTCCTTCATGTTGTCTACGTTACAGTTTACTAAAACCTTTTCATTTAGACAAGCCCGTATGAAACTTTTTTGTTACACATATCTTCGTACTTGTTTAATTGGATTTAACCATCCGTACTTTTCATGGATAAAATCCATGGCAAGGAATGTGTACTCACTTTTCCGTAATATTTCAAAAAACATTGTTTCTATCTCATAATTTTCAATCGATTCAATGCGTGCAAATTGTCGTTTTATACATAAGGACCCATATGTAACTTCATCCTGTATAAGAATATGTTGATTATTTATACGCTTATAATGAGGATGAAAGGAAAGAGAGTGTTCAACAGAATGATGAAGTCGACTCATTTGAAGCGGTTCTGATATATACTGAATTTGCTTATACAACATTTTCTTGTTAGCAAATGAAGTTGTACGATGGCAACGAGCAAACAAATCATACAACAAATGTTCGCGGCCAAAATATGTTCTAGCAATATCATCTTGAATTAAGTACAAGTGATACGTTATCATACCATTTCCTCCTCACCAAGACAATCTCTTTTTGAACATTATATAAGATGTTCAATACAAAGATTGTCTGAAGATGGAGAAAAAAAACTTCTTACCTGTCGAATGTCTTGATTTTCGCTTCAAAATCCCTCTCTCTAAAGAAAGATTTTATTACTTTTGCAATAACGCTTTGACCTTTGCAACAACATTTTCAACTGTAAATCCGTATTCTTCCATAACTTTTTCTCCTGGTGCAGAAGCTCCGAACGTATCAATAGCTAATACGTCACCATCAAGACCTACATAACGATGCCATCCAAATGATGCACCCATTTCAATTGCAAGACGTTTTGTTACAGCCTTTGGTAATACAGATTCTTTGTACTCATTTGATTGTGCTTCAAATAGATCGAAAGATGGTACACTTACGACAGTAGCTGATATGCCCTGTTTCAGTAATACTTCACTTGCTTTTACTGCTAAACTTACTTCAGAACCAGATGCAAGGAGCAAAATGTCAGCAACCTCTTTATGACTAGGTGAAAGAACATAACCACCTTTAGCAACATTTTCTATTGCATGTTCCTTTGTGCCTTGTAGTACAGGTAAGTTTTGACGACTAAGTACAATGGCTGTTGGTCGGTTTGTAGATTCAACTGCAAGTTTCCACGCAGCAATGGATTCATTTCCATCGGCTGGACGAATCACGGATAATCCAGGCATAGCACGAAGAGCAGCAAGCTGTTCAATCGGTTCATGTGTAGGACCATCTTCCCCTACTGCAATACTATCATGCGTAAATACATAAGTTACAGGAAGTTTCATCAATGCTGCAAGACGAATAGCGGGACGTAAGTAATCAGAAAATACGAAGAATGTACCACCGAACGTCTTTAACCCACCGTGAAGTGCAATCCCATTCATTGCTGCACCCATTGCAAATTCACGAACACCAAACCAAATATTTTTACCACTATAATCTGTACGCTTGAAATCATTCTTATTTTTCATATATGTTTTATTGCTACCAGCAAGGTCAGCTGATCCACCAAAGAAATTCGGAATAGCATTTGCAATCGCGTTAATTGCTTCACCAGACGTAGCACGCGTTGCTTTTGAAGTTCCTAATTCGTATGTTGGTAGACTCTTTTCCCAATCTTGCGGAAGATGTCCGTCAATATTTGACTTTAATTGATTTGCAAGCTCTGGATACGCAGCGCTATATTGATCAAATAATGTATTCCATTCAGCGAACGCTTTTTCTCCAGCTTCTTTAACTACTGCACGGAAATGAGTGTATACTTCTTCTGGTACATGAAAATCTTCTTCAAAGACCCATTTATATGCTTCTTTTGTAAGTTTTACTTCTTCTGTACCAAGCGGAGATCCGTGAGAGGCAGAGCTACCTGCTTTGTTCGGAGATCCGTAACCAATTGTTGTTTTAACTTCAATAAGTGTAGGATGCTTTTCGTCGGCTTTCGCTTCTTCTATCGCCTTTGTAATTGCTTCAAGGTCATTTCCGTCCTCGACGCGAATTACCTGCCAGCCATACGCTTTATAACGATTTTCTACATTTTCAGAGAAAGAATGGTTCAAATCACCATCTAAGGAAATATCATTAGAATCATACAATACGATTAAGCGACCTAGTTCTAGATGCGCTGCTAATGAGGATGCTTCAGAAGATACACCTTCCATAAGATCACCGTCTCCGCAGATAGCATATGTAAAGTGATCGACAATGTTATAAGAATCGCGGTTATATGTTGCTGCTAAGTGACGTTCCGCCATTGCCATACCAACTGCAGTTGCAATACCTTGTCCAAGAGGCCCAGTTGTTGTATCTACACCAGCAGTGTGACCAAACTCAGGATGACCTGGCGTTTTGCTTCCCCACTGACGAAAGTTTTTCAAATCTTCCATTGTTACTTCATATCCACATAAGTGCAGAAGACTGTACAATAACATAGAGCCATGTCCAGCAGACAATACAAATCGATCGCGATTGAACCAAGTAGGATTGGATGGATTTAATTTCATAAATTTCGTCCACAATGTATAGGCCATCGGTGCAGCCCCCATTGGCATGCCTGGATGTCCGGAATTCGCCTTTTCAATTGCATCGATTGCAAGTGTGCGAATAGTTGTTATAGATAAGTGTTCGATTGAATGTGACATAGTTTTCTTCCCTTCATTCAATTTAGCCTAAGCATTCATATACATTTATATTAGCTTGCCACGCATCATTATACAACATGTATGAAGAATTGTGTGGATTATCTTCTATTATTTCAAAATAACTATTCGTATAGAAGTCATTTAAATTATTTAGGTTATACTTATTTTATAGTTTTTGTCCCTTAAAGTGTAGCAATCCTTTAGACCGAAAGAAAGCAAGATGGAGTTCCATCTTGCTCTCGATAGGTCTATTATTGTAATAAGCTGTTTTGTTGCTGTTTTAAAAGCTTTAGTTTTTCAGGGGTAACATCATTTCCACTTTCATCTACAATTTTTATGGATTTCAACCGTTCCAATACTTGAACACGAAAAGACTTAATATATTCTTGACGTAAGATATGACGCTCTTGTTTTTCAATGTCAGTTAATCCGATTGTCTTTGCCTTTCTAGAAAGCTCATTTATACGATTTA
>NZ_JBXKMX010000223.1:0-19480 GCF_056992975.1 Ectobacillus sp.
CAATTGTTACTGCAATCGATTTTTGATGGTAAAGAAGTGCCAACCTATGAGCTTACAGAAGAAGATTGGTCTGCTATACATAAGCTATCGGAAGAACGCTATCGAAACTGGGATTGGAACTATGGGAAATCACCAAAGTTTAATTTAAAGCATTCTCATCGTTTTAAGGTCGGGCAAATTGATGTACGCTTAGAAGTGAATAAGGGAATCGTAGAAATGTGTAAAATCTATGGTGATTTCTTTGGTGTTGAGGATGTACAAGATATTGAAGCCGCCCTTGTCGGTAGTAAATTTGATAAGGAAAGCTTTTCACAGGCACTACACAATATTCATGTAAAAGAGTATTTTGGTAGTCTTACAACAGAAGAGTTTCTAACACTTTTCTTTTAAATGAATAGTAAAAAGAGACCGTTATGTAAACTATTTGCATAGCGGTCTCTTTTTTTCTTCTATGAATATAGCTTGCTTGTTTATTTTCATATGGATTATAATAAAAATGTAATTAATGTAAAATTTTATGAAATGGAGGGGTTTTTTCGTGAATCTTGTTTATTCTCTAGAAAAAACAGCAAGAGAAAAAGGAAGCAAAACGGCGTTTATATTTGACGATAAGGAAACATCTTATCTTGATTTACACGATGCAGTGAAAAAATTTGCGAGTGGATTGTACCATCTTGGCATACGTAAAGGCGATCATATTGCTTTGCTTGTTGGGAATTCCCCATATTTTATTATTGGATTCTATGGTGCATTACATGCAGGTGCTACCGTTGTTCCAATTAATCCTACCTATACGATAGACGAGCTTCAGTATATATTACAAAATGGAGATGTAAAAGTAATTATTTCTATAGATCAACTGTTGCCGGTTCTCCAAGAATTAGAGCATCAATTGCCTGAACTGGAACATATTATTGTATGTGCCCCATTTAACGAAAAAATGAAAACGTTTACAAGTGTAATGGAAACTGGAAATTTTCTAATGGATAAGCCAGCTATTCAAGCTGATGATTCAGCTGTTATTTTGTATACATCTGGTACAACTGGTAAGCCAAAAGGTGCTATGCTGACTCACAATAATCTGTATAGTAATGCTCGTGATATCGGTTCGTATTTGCAATTTACCGAGCAGGATAAATTGATTGCTACTCTTCCAATGTTTCACGTTTTTTGCTTAACGGTTGTGGTGAATGCCTCAATTGTCAGTGGCGGTACTATTCTTATTATGCCGAAGTTCAGTCCGAAAGAAGTATTTCGCGTGGCAAGTAAATATGATGCTACTGTATTTGCAGGTGTACCGACAATGTATAACTTTTTATATCAAACTCGTAATGGTCACACTGCTGATTTTCATAATATGCGTCTTTGCATATCAGGAGGAGCATCTTTGCCAGTTGCACTTTTGGAAAATTTCGAGAAGGCTTTTCACGTTCGTATTTCAGAAGGGTACGGTCTATCAGAAGCGTCTCCGGTGACTTGCTTTAATCCGCTTGATCGACCTCGTAAAGCGGGATCTATTGGTAGAAGTATTTGGAATGTGGAAAATAAGATCGTCAATGAATTAGGAGAGGAAGTAGGAATTGGGGAGGTAGGAGAACTCATTGTTCGAGGCCCTAATGTTATGAAAGGTTATTATAAAATGCCGGAAGAAACAGCGGCAACTATACGCGATGGTTGGTTGTATACGGGAGATCTTGCGAGAATGGATGAAGAAGGATACTTTTATATCGTAGATCGTAAAAAGGATTTAATTCTAGTAGGAGGGTATAATGTATATCCACGGGAAATTGAAGAAGTACTGTATAAGCATAAATCGGTAGCCGAAGCTATTGTGGTTGGTGTACCAGATGAAAGCTTAGGAGAAGCAGTAAAAGCATACGTTGTAATGAATGAGGATTCAGTCAGTAAAGAAGAACTGATTCAATACTGCAGCGCTCATCTTGCTAAATATAAGGTACCATCTGCTATTGTCTTTTTAGATGAGCTCCCTAAAAACACGACTGGAAAGATATTACGTCGTGCTCTTCGAGAATCATTGTCACATAATAAATAAAGGATGGGAAGGTAAAGCTATCAGAGGAAGGATTCTTCTGATAGCTTTTTTCTGTTCTAATATAATGGACAGGGACTTACAATAGTAGTACAGTATCGGCTGGACATCAAGGAGGTAAGACATGAAAAAAATAGTTCGTTGGTCATTATTTGCGTATATATTATTTGCTCTGTTTATCTATTGGTATTTATTCTATGCAACGAATGGTATGATACCTTCCGCATTAAAGGGAACGAGTGCAGATCCAGCAACATTTATGAATGCAAGGGAGCTTCTTCTTAGTCAGGAGTATTCGCGTATCAAATATGTATTATATTTCTTATCTACTCCTTTAGAATGGATGTTTTTATTGTTTATTCTCATCCTTGGTGTTTCAAAACGATTTGAAACATGGGCAAAACAAGCAACGAAGATCACAGTTTTGCAAATGTTCCTTTATTATTTTCAGCTTTCTCTTTTGACTACATTGCTAGCTCTTCCATTGAAAATAGTCGGATATGAGGTATCAAAATCGTATCATATCGCAACGCAGTCAATGACTAGCTGGATAAAGGATCAAGTTATCGATTTTTGGATTAACTTTGCTCTTATGTTTGTTGTAATCAACGTCATTTTTTGGCTTATCAAAAAAAGCGAAAAACGTTGGTGGTTATATGCGTGGGCTCTCTCGATTCCCTTTACGATTTTTCTAACATTTATTCAGCCCGTCTTTATTGATCCGCTTTACAATACATTTATGCCTCTGCAGAATAAAGAGTTAGAACAGAAAATTTTAACGATGGCTGCGAAAGCAGACATTCCTGCCAGTCATGTATACGAAGTGAATATGTCTGAGAAAACAAACTCTCTGAATGCGTATGTGACAGGTATTGGCGGTAATTCACGGATTGTTTTATGGGATACGACGTTAAAGAAATTAAACGATAATGAAATCCTGTTTATTATGGCGCATGAAATGGCACATTACGTAAAAAAGCACATCTATTTAGGGGTCGCAGGATCTATTATTCTGTCATTTATAGGTTTGTTTGTATTGAAACATATTCTTTCCTTTAGTATACGAAAATGGAAACACATCCTACATATCCCGTCATTAAGTAGTTTGTCCATGCTTCCGCTTTTCCTTCTCATCTCGTCTGTGCTTTCATTTGCAGTTAGTCCGGCGACGAATTATGTTTCACGAATAGAGGAGAGAGCAGCTGACAGCTATGCGATGGAGATGACGCATGACTCTGTTGCAGCTGTTGATACATTTCAAGATTTATCGAAAACGAGCTTAAGCCAAGTCAATCCACCGCCGTTAGTGAAGTTCTTTCTGTATACGCATCCAACGATATTAGAGCGAATTCAATATTTGGAGAAGTACGAAGAGAAAAAATAAAAACAGTGCGAAATGCACTGTTTTTATTTTTTGTCAAATGGTGTAAAAAAATGTAGATTTCTTTTGTTAAAAAATTCAGAAAAAAGTCTTTCTTTCTGTGAAAGTTGTTATATAATAAAAAATGTAATAACAAACGTGTTATAAAACAGTTGGAAGTGGAGGAGAGAATACTATGGTAGTAGAAACGTCTGGCGTTTCGATTTCTGGATCTATAACAGATGAATATTCAGAAATCCTAACACCTGAAGCACTTGCTTTTGTTAGAGCCTTACATGAACGTTTTAATCCGCGCCGAAAGGATCTGCTTCTAGCGCGTAAAGAAAAGCAAGAACGAATCAATAACGGGGAAGCGCTTCGGTTTTTGCCAGAAACTGAAAGGATACGCAACAGTGAATGGAGTATTGCTCCTATTCCTGCCGATTTACAAGACAGACGTGTAGAAATTACAGGCCCTGTTGATCGGAAGATGGTAATTAATGCGTTGAACTCCGGTGCAAGTGTATTTATGGCAGATTTCGAAGATGCAAACTCTCCGAAGTGGGAAAACAATATTGAAGGCCAAATCAATTTGCGTGATGCAGTTAATGGCACAATATCCTTTACCAATCCAAATGGGAAAGAATATAAGTTAAATGAAAAAGTAGCGGTGCTTTTAGTTAGACCGAGAGGCTGGCATCTAAATGAAAAGCATGTTCATATTAATGGGGAAGAAGTATCAGGTGGATTGTTTGACTTTGCCCTGTTCCTCTTCCATAACGCAAAAACATTGCTTGCAAAAGGAAGTGGCCCATACTTTTACTTACCGAAATTACAAGGCTATTTAGAAGCAAGATTATGGAATGATGCATTTACATTTGCTGAGGAGTATATTGGAATTCCGTATGGAAGTATTAAAGCAACGGTTTTGCTAGAAACCATCCATGCTGCCTTTGAAGTAGATGAAATTCTGTATGAACTACGTGATCATTCTGCTGGTTTAAATTGCGGTCGTTGGGATTATATTTTCAGCTATATCAAAACATTTGTAAATCGTCCGGACGTTCTTATTCCAGATCGTTCGCAGGTAACCATGACGTCACCATTTATGCGTGCCTATTGTTTACGCGTTATTCAAACTTGTCATCGCCGGAATGCTCCTGCCATTGGGGGAATGGCAGCACAAATACCGGTTAAAAATGATCCAGAGGCAAATGAAGAAGCATTTGCTAAGGTTCGTGCGGATAAAGAGCGCGAAGCAAATGATGGTCATGATGGAACATGGGTTGCTCATCCAGCGCTCGTTCCGGTAGCAAAGGAAGTATTTGACCGCATTATGCTTACGCCAAATCAGATTGATAGAAAACGCGAAGATGTAAACGTTACCGAAGAACAATTAGTTGAAGTACCAAAGGGAACGATTACGGAGCAAGGCTTACGCACCAATATTAATGTAGGGATTCAATACATTGCATCATGGTTAAGCGGAAGAGGGGCCGCTCCCATCCATAATCTTATGGAAGATGCAGCAACTGCAGAAATTTCACGTGCGCAGGTTTGGCAATGGATTCGTCATCCGGAAGGAAAGTTTACGGATGGAAGAAAGATTACTAAAGAGTTGGTTGCAACCATTCAAGGGGAAGAAATGGAAGCAATTCAAGCTGAAGTAGGAAATGCAGCATTTGAGAATGGTAGATTTGAAGAAGCTGCTAAACTATTTACTTCATTAATCGAAAACGATGAGTTTGCTGAATTTTTAACGATACCAGGATATGAATTGCTATAAGGGGTATATAACGATTTACGGTTTATAAAATTTGAAAAGGGGATGAAATAAAATGACAAATGAAAAAGCAAAACAATTACAAGAACAGTGGGAATTAGATAATCGTTGGAGTGGTGTGGTTCGTCCATATTCTGCAGAGGATGTACTTCGCCTTCGTGGTTCAGTTGAAATTGAACATACACTTGCTCGCCGAGGTGCAGAAAAATTATGGAATCTTCTTCATACAGAAGATTACATTCATGCATTAGGAGCACTAACGGGGAACCAAGCGATGCAACAGGTAAAAGCTGGGCTTCAAGCAATCTACTTAAGCGGCTGGCAAGTAGCTGCTGATGCAAACCTTTCTGGTCAAATGTATCCAGATCAAAGCTTATATCCTGCAAACAGCGTACCGGCTGTTGTAAAACGAATTAATCAAACGCTTCAACGTGCTGATCAAATTCAGCATATGGAAGGTAGCGGCGACGTTGATTATTTCGTACCAATCGTAGCTGATGCAGAAGCTGGATTTGGTGGACAATTAAATGTATTCGAATTGATGAAAGGTATGATTGAAGCTGGAGCAGCTGGAGTTCACTTTGAAGATCAGCTTTCATCTGAGAAAAAATGCGGTCACTTGGGCGGAAAAGTTTTACTTCCAACGCAAACTGCGGTTCGCAATCTAATTGCAGCACGCCTTGCAGCTGACGTTTCAGGCGTACCTACTGTAATTGTTGCAAGAACAGATGCAGACGCAGCTGATTTGATCACAAGTGATATTGATCCACTTGACCATGAATTTATTACTGGCGAACGTACAGCTGAAGGCTTCTTCCGTACTCGCGCTGGTCTGGACCAAGCAATTGCTCGCGGCCTTGCTTATGCGCCGTATGCAGATTTAATTTGGTGCGAAACGTCTGAACCAAATTTGGAAGATGCAAAGCGCTTTGCTGACGCGATTCATGAGAAATTCCCGAACAAATTGCTTGCGTATAACTGCTCACCTTCCTTTAACTGGAAGAAAAAGCTTGATGATGAAACGATTGCAACGTTCCAAAAACAAATCGCATCTTTTGGATATAAATTCCAATTCGTAACACTTGCTGGCTTCCATGCATTAAACTATGGCATGTTTGATCTTGCACGTGGCTATAAAGAGCGCGGTATGGCTGCTTATTCTGAATTGCAACAAAGAGAATTTGCTGCAGAAGAATTTGGCTACTCTGCAACTCGTCATCAACGCGAAGTAGGGACAGGTTACTTTGATCAAGTTGCTCAAGTTGTTACAGGTGGAACTTCTTCTACAACGGCATTGAAAGGGTCTACAGAAGAAGCACAATTTACAAAATAAGAGAATGAAAGAAGGATAGGGGCTAACCCCTATCCTTCTTTTTTTTTGGCGCACGCGCCCCAAAAGCAAAATATTGGTCGTCACAGTGAGATTTGAATACAATTAAGCAAGACATCGTATATGCAGCAAAGGAGAGAAGAACACTATGAATATATCCATTACAGAACAAGCAAAAGCCGTGCTGGAAACCATTCCAGCTACCAAAATTATTCAATTGGCATTCGACCGAGGAAGCTGTGATATTGTAAATACAATTTACGAAATAAAGGTAATTGATAATCGTGAAGTACATGCGTATGAACAGTTGGTACAAGTAGATGGAATATTTCTCATAATTGACGAGGATTTTGAAGATACATATGACCATGAATTAGTTATTGATTATAAGGAACCGAGCTTTATTTTCAAAAATAGAAATCAGATTTTTAATAATCGAATAAGTTTACGCTTTGTATAAGGGACGATTTCGCTGATTTTTAATGTATGAAAAGCTATTTATAACAAAGGAGAATCACACCCTCTTTTGTTATAAAAATGTAAAAATATTGAAAATATACATTTTAATAGAATGGAAAATAGTATAATCCAACTGTAACAATAAGTCCTATATTTCTACAAATTTGAAAAGGAGTGAAGGGGTTGAACGTAAAGCTTATAAAGTTTTTAAAAGAATATGTTTTGAACCGAAACACAATTGCTATTCGTCCAGTAGTCATTCGGGATGAGCGTATTATTTCGAGCGTCATTGAGGAAGAGGATGAATTTTTCGTCTTACAGAGTCCATTTGAAATCATTGAAAAAAGCTGTCGCTATTTTGGTAGCAGTTTTGCTGGTCGAAAAGAAGGAACAAAGGAACTTATTGGCGTAACTCACAAAGCCCCGATTTGCATTAGTCCTACAGACAATATTTATTTTTTTCCAACATCGTCATACACACGAAAAGAGTGTGCATGGATATCCCACTATCATGTCACATCTAGTAAATCTCTTCCACACAATACCCTACTTATTACATTTAGTAATAGTAAAATGATTGAGATGGAAATCTCAAAAGGCTCATTTGAAAATCAACTGCATCGAACTGCACAGCTACGTTCAGCTTTTGAAGATCGAAAAGATAGGCAAAATTTAAAGACCTTTCAATTTGCTGACAAAGATGAACTATTTGAACACGCATCGGAGGATGAAAATTTATATGTTGCCGAGCATGACGAATAAGGTTTATCTTACGGTGAATGGATAATAAAGTACCAAGAAAAACGCATGATATGCATTTTTCTTGGTACTTTTTCCTATATAATGAATTGATTTTCACGCAGCAGGTATCTTCGTATTCTGCTTAGAAAATATCTCAAATAATGATACAATAGAAAAAAGAATGAGGGTTTACTAGTTTTGGTATTGGCAATGGTAACGAGGAGGAATCGTTATGAAGAAAGAACTTTTGTTTTGGGGGAAAACATTTGGAGTAGCTATTCTTTTAGCAATATCTATTAGAACCTTTTTCCTCTCAACTTATGTCGTTCAAGGAAAATCAATGATGCCAACACTTCAAGATGGAAACTTAATCGTTATCAATAAGGCGTTTCACCAATTGGGCGAACTGCATCGTTTTGATGTTATTGTCTTTCATGCAAGCAGCGAGGAAGATTATGTAAAGCGTATTATCGGCTTGCCGGGAGATCGTCTCGAATATAAACAGGATAAACTTTATGTTAACGGTGTATTCATACAAGAGCCATTTTTACAACCTTATAAACAGCAGCTTTCGAAAGGGTTACTGACGGAAGATTTTACACTTAAGGAAGTAACAGGACAAGTTGTAGTTCCTAATTATAGTCTGTTTGTCCTCGGAGACAATCGATTAGAGAGTTGGGATAGTAGAAAGTTCGGATTCGTAGATATACATCAAATTGTTGGGAAAGTAGACTTACGATACTGGCCGATTGATAAGTTACAAGTTACATTTTGATGGTAATTCGATCCTATCGAGTTACCTTTTTTTCTTTAAGGAAGGGTGAAAATTTGTATGTCACTTCGCTTTATAATTGGACGAGCTGGTAGTGGAAAAAGTAAAACAATATTACATGAAATACAGAAAGAACTGCAAACTAGTCCGCAGGGAGCTTCGATTCTGTATTTAGTTCCGGAACAAATGACATTTCAAGCACAACAAGCGTTGCATCGCACGGTACGAAGTTCCATACGAGCGCAAGTATATAGTTTTTCGCGTCTTGCTTGGCGGGTGCTTCAGGAAGTAGGAGGGTCAAGTCGTCTTCATATTGATGGTGCCGGTGTCAATATGCTTCTTCGTAAAATTGTGGAAGGGCGAAAGGAAGAACTTACTATTTTTCATAAGGCAGCTGATCAAAATGGATTTTTTGATCAGCTGAGTGCGATGATTGCAGAATGGAAGCGTCATAATATTACTCCTTCTGATATATATTTACTGTCACAGGAGCTAGATACGGGAGAACAACCGTTACTTGCAAATAAACTTCATGATTTACAGCTTTTATATGAGGATTTCGAACGCGCATTAGTAGGTAAATATTTAGATGCAGAAGATTATATCCAGCTATTAATTGAAAAAGTTCCGCAATCGAACTATGTCAAGGATGCGATGGTGTATGTAGATGGATTTCATACCTTTTTGCCGCAAGAGCTCGATGTGTTAAAGCAGTTGATGCGCAGTGGTTGCCACGTTACGGTTGCATTAACTCTTGATGAAGAGAAGGAACAGAAGGATGAGTTAAATCTATTTTATCGAACATGGCATACTTATAATCGTTTATTGCGTGCTGCTAAAGAAGTTGGAGTACGCGTAGAGGCGCCGGTGAAATTAACAGGGCAGGAACGTTTTCAAGCAAGCCGTTCGCTCGCTCATATAGAGAAAAATTATGATGTACGTCCCTATCCTTATTTTGGGGAAAAACCGGATGTTACATTAGTTGCAGCTACAAATCGTCGTGCTGAAGTAGAGACCATTGCACGGGAAATACGTCAGCTCGTTCGAGAGGGATATCGGTACCGAGATGTAGCGGTAATAGTTCGAAATGGGGAAAGTTATTACGATATCATTCAAACGATGTTTCAAGATTATAATATTCCCTATTTTATCGATAAAAAAAGGTCGATGCTTCATCACCCGCTAATCGAATTGATACGTTCTGTTTTCGATGTGATAAATGGAAATTGGCGCTATGATGCTATTTTTCGCTGTGTAAAAACAGAACTTTTATACCCTCTTCATTGTGATATAGAGACGATACGGCAAGAAATTGATGAATTTGAAAATTACTGTCTTGCATATGGTGTGCAAGGGAGTCGCTGGACGTCAACTGAACGATGGACATACCGTAGATATCGATCATTAGATGGCACAAATGCCGGGCAAACAGATCGTGATAAAGAAATGGAAGAGAAGATTAATAGAGTTCGAGACTGGATTGCAAAGCCGATTATTGCTTTGAAGAACAGGTTGAAGCGTTCAAAATCTGTACTAGCTATGTGCGAGGCACTCTATCTTTTCTTAGAAGAATTACAAGTTCCGAAAAAACTAGAAGAACTCCGGAAAAAAGAAGAAGAAAAGGGACAGCTATTATTTGCTAAAGATCATGAACAGGTTTGGGATGAGGTTATCCATCTGTTGGATACTTTTGTAGAAATGCTAGGGAATGAGAAGCTAACTCTTGATTTGTTTACTCATGTTTTGTCGACAGGACTAGAATCTTTACAATTTGCGAATATCCCGCCATCGCTGGATCAAGTACTTATCGCAAATATGGATACGTCTCGTGTAACGAATATCTCTGCTCTTTTTTTCATTGGGGTAAACGAAGGGGTTGTGCCAGCGGTTCCATCAGATGAAGGAGTTCTTTCAGATGAGGAACGAGAAATGTTGCTTCTAAATGGGATGGAAATGGCATCTACGAGTAGACAATCCTTGTTAGAAGAGCAGTTCTTAATTTATGAAACCTTGACAAAGCCTTCCCGAATGCTTTTTATTTCCTGTCCCTTTGCAGATGAAGAAGGAAAAACATTGCTTGCATCGAGCTTATTTAAGAAAATACGAGGTATGTTTCCACTCGTACAAGAAGTATTTGCAACGAATGATGTAAATGATGTGCCTATGGAACAACAACTTTCCTTCGTGGAAACACCCGCTGCTACTTTAACGTATGTAACACAACAACTGCAAACGTGGAAAAGATACCAGTATGAAAGTGATTTATCGTTTTGGTGGGATGTATACAATTTTTATGTGACAAACGATGTGTGGAGAGCACGAAGTAAACGTGTTCTGTCTAGTCTATTTTACCGAAATGAAGCCCGTAAGCTAGGTCAAACTGTAAGCAAGGAATTGTACGGGGATGAAATGACGGGTAGTGTGTCACGTATGGAGCTATTTCAGCGTTGCTCTTATGCGCACTTCATTCAATATGGATTAGGGCTTCGTGAGCGGGATATATATAAAATAGAAGCACCTGATATTGGAGAATTGTTTCATGCTGCCTTGAAAAATATTGCCGAGCAGCTTTTATCACATAAGCGTAGCTGGGGAGATTTAACGAAGAAGGAATGTGAACATTTAGCAGATGAATCCATTGAAACATTAGCTCCTCTATTGCAAAAGGAAATTTTACTTAGCTCGAATCGTCATCAATATTTAAAACGAAAATTACAGCACATTGTGTACCGTGCTTCTGTTGTATTAAGTGAGCATGAAAGAGCGAGCGGATTTGTTCCCGTAGGCTTAGAAGTACCGTTTGGGATGGGACAAGCTGCTTTGCCGCCTGTTAAATTGCAGTTGAAAAATGGAGTAAATATGAATATTGTTGGTAGGATTGACCGCGTGGACCGTGCGGAAGGAGAAAACGGGACATTCTTGCGGATTATTGATTATAAATCAAGTAATAAAGTATTAGATATGACGGAAGTGTATTATGGATTATCCCTGCAGATGCTTACGTATTTGGATGTAGTTATAGAAAATGCGAATCAATGGGTAAGAAATGGAAATCAGGTCGTGCCAGCTGGTGTTCTTTATTTTCATATTCATAATCCAATTATTGATGTAAAGGCAAATTTATCAGATGAATCCATTGAAAGTGAAATTGTCAAACAGTTTAAGATGAAAGGGTTAATGCTAGCAGATACAAGGGTTATGCATGTTATGGATAAAACACTAGAAACGGGTATGTCCCAAATCGTTTCTGCGGGCTTAAAAAAGGATGGTAGCTTTTATAGTAATTCATCTGTTGCCAGCGAGCAGGAATTCGATGTACTAAAGAAGCATGTCCACCGTACATTTGAAGCAATTGGAAATAATATATCAAATGGAAAGATTGATATAGCACCGTACAAAATGAATAAGAAAACAGCGTGTACTTTTTGTAAATTTCGTTCTATTTGTCAATTTGATGAAAGTATAACGGACTATCGTTTACTTTCTCATCTCAAGAGCAAAGAAGCATTAGAAAAAATGGGAGAGGAGGAATCATGATGATCAAACTAAGTAAACCGCAAGACAGTCAATGGACAGACGAACAATGGAAGGCTATTACCGAGTCTGATCGTGATATTCTTGTTGCTGCAGCAGCAGGATCTGGAAAAACAGCTGTTCTCGTGGAACGGATTATTAAAAAAATTGTCACAGGGAAACAGGACGTAGATCGTCTCCTCGTTGTAACGTTCACGAATGCTTCTGCGCAGGAAATGAAAAAGCGTATTGGGGAAGCGTTGGAAAAGGAATTGTCTTCTCATGAGGATTCGTATCATCTTAGAAAGCAGCTTACCTTGTTAAATCGTGCTTCGATTTCAACGCTACACTCCTTTTGTTTGCAGGTAATTCGTTCTTATTATTTTATGATTTCGCTGGATCCCGGCTTTCGTATTGCAAATGAAACAGAAATTGAATTGTTAAAAGAAGAAGTACTTGGCGATTTATTAGAAGAACAGTACGGAACGGAGCATAATGATCTGTTTTTTGAGTTGGTGGATATGTATACGAATGATCGCAGTGATGATGACATTCAAAAGATGATCCTCCGTCTATTACTGGAATCCCGTGCTCATCCAAGTCCGAATGCATGGCTAGACCAGCTTGTTTCGATGTATGACGTAGAAGGGAAAACGATTGAAGAGTTACCGTATACAAAAACTCTTCTTAATGACACGAGAATTACGCTACAAGGCGCTTATGATTGTATCAAGAAAGCACTTCTACTTACTACGTTGCCAGATGGACCAGTGCCTAGGGCTTCTGTGTTTGAAGGAGACCAATTGGTAATTCAAGCATTAATAGATGCAGCTAGCCATTCTTGGACCGAAACATATGAGTTGATACAGCAGGTAAAATGGGCTACCTTGCCGAGAATTAAAAAAAGCGAATATGATGAGGAATTGCTTAACCGAACTGAGAAGCTTCGAAATAAAGCAAAGGAGATGGTGAAAAACCTAAAAGAAGAATGCTTTAGTAGAAGCCCTGTTTATTTTATCCAGGATTTATTGAAAATGAAGCCAGTGTTAGCTAAGCTTGTTGAACTTGTGAAAGAATTTAGCGTGAGATTTCAAGCAAGTAAGAGTGACAAAGGCATTGTTGATTTTACGGATCTTGAGCATTATTGCTTGGAAATACTTTCTGATTCATCCGATGGAATGAAGCCGTCATCAGCTGCTATTCAGTACCGAGATAAATTTCTAGAGGTGCTTGTGGATGAATATCAAGATACAAATATGGTGCAAGAACGTATTCTGCAGCTTGTAACGAAGGAATCAGAACGTAATGGAAATCTATTTATGGTAGGGGATGTAAAGCAGTCTATTTACCGCTTTCGCCTTGCAGAGCCGGGTCTCTTTTTAGGAAAATACAAAGCGTTTACGCCAGATGGTAAGGACGGCGGTATGCGTATTGATTTAGCGAAAAACTTTCGAAGTCGGCAAGAAGTATTAGCAGGGACGAATTTTATTTTTCGGCAAATTATGGGGGAAACTGTAGGCGAAATTGAGTACAATGCGGATGCTGAGCTAAAGTTAGGAGCAAGTTATCCAGAATCTCAGAACGCAGCAGTTGAATGGATTATTATCGATCAGCACAAGGAGGATTCGGACGAAGAAGAGGATGAGCAAACGGAATGGGAAGCGTCACAGCTTGAAGCTAGATTCCTTGCACGGCGCATAAAAGAAATGGTTGCATCTGGCTATGAGGTGTTCGACCGTAAGACAAATACAATGCGTCCGGTTTCCTATCGTGACTTTGTTATTTTACTTCGCTCGATGCCGTGGGCCCCAGTGATGGTGGAAGAGTGTAAGCAACTAGGCATTCCTGTGTATGCAGAGCTTTCCACGGGTTATTTTGAGGCGACCGAGATTCATATTATGCTTAATGTACTTCGTGTGATTGACAATCCCGCTCAGGATATTCCACTTGCTTCTGTTCTTCGCTCACCGATTGTAGGGGTAACGGATGAAGAATTGGCGAATTTGCGTATATTTAAAAAGAGAGGCTCCTTCTATCAAGTTCTTCTTGCTTATTTGCACGAAGGAGATGAAGGAGAGAGTATGTATGAAAAAATCTCTTCTTTTTATGAGCTTCTTCAAGAATGGCGAAGCTTTGCGCGTAAGCAACCCCTTTCCGATTTAATTTGGAAGGTATATCGTGAAACGGGCTATTACGATTTTGTTGTGGGATTGCCATCTGGTAAGCAGCGCCAGGCAAATTTACGTGTTCTGTATGATCGGGCACGTCAATATGAGGCTACTTCTTTTCGTGGTTTGTTTCGATTTCTTCGCTTTATTGAACGAATCGTAGAGCGTGGTGATGATATGGGGACGGCGCGTTCTATCGGAGAACAAGAAGATGTTGTTCGGATTATGACGATTCATAAAAGTAAAGGATTAGAGTTTCCAATTGTATTCGTTGCAGGGTTAAATCGTCAGTTTAATGTACAAGATTTAAATCGCCGTTATTTGCTTCATAAAGATTTAGGATTTGGTTCACCGTTCATTGATCCGAAGAAACGGATTCAATATAAAACATTACCTCAGCTCGCCATTAAACGAAAAATGAAATTGGAACTGATTGCTGAAGAAATGCGTGTACTTTATGTAGCACTAACCCGAGCAAAAGAAAAGCTCATTTTAATTGGAACAGTGAAAGATATAGAAGATTCCCTCAGTAAGTGGCAGGATATGCGCGAACATGAAGCGTGGTTGCTTCCGGATTACATTCGAGCTGGATCGTCCTGCTATATGGATTGGATCGGATATGCATTGCTGCGCCATAAAGCGAGTACTTCGGTTGCAGAATTTACAACTAGCACATCGTCCTTTGTATATAATGATGATTCGTCATGGGCGATACGCCCTGTTCAGGCAGCGTTGTTATCTCCTGCGGAGCATCTTGCCGACGTGCAGCGTGCACTAGTAGACTCTATTCAACAGTATCGTGCGGTTGATATGATCTCGGATAAACATGACGAAGTACTGGCTCGTCTTACATGGACCTATCCATTTCAAGCAGCTACCGAGCATCGAGCAAAACAGACGGTAACAGAAATCAAACGGAATTATCAAATCGAAGAAGAGGGACGGGCTCTTAGCCAGGTGATGACTCCAATCGGCACAAGGCCGAGATTTATGGAGCGTACTGGGCTAACAGGTGCCGAATACGGGACAGCCGTTCACCTTGTGATGCAGCACATCTCGCTTCAGGAAACGGTTACGACTGAATATGTAGAAGAATTATTAGCAAAGATGGTAAATAATGAACTTTTAACATATGAACAAGCTATAACCATTGTTCCGCAAGACATCGTAACATTTTTTCACTCCTCACTCGGTCAGCGTATGCAAAACGGAAAAACAGAACGTGAAGTTCCCTTTTCAATGACGATATATGCAAGTGAATCCTACGCAGATTGGAACGGTAAAGAAGAAGAAGTACTGGTGCAAGGGGTTATTGACTGTATGATTGAAGAAGAGGATGGAATCGTATTGATTGATTTTAAAACTGACCGTATTACAGGTAAATTTCCTGGTGGATTTGAGCAGGCACGCTCGGAACTTCTAAAACGATATGAAAAGCAGCTAGTTCTTTATAGTAAGGCGATTGAAGAAGGGATTCATGCAAAAGTGAAGGAAAAATATCTGTACTTTTTTGATGGCCATCACATATTACAAGTAGACTGATAAAGGATGATAGTCCGTTACTTTTGTAACGGGCTGTCACTTATACAGATTAAGCAGTTCCTGCTGTATTCTGATCGTTTACATCTGGATCCAATGTATTCGTCGCATTAATGCCGTTAAATGTATTAATGACAAAGCCTGTATTGGATGCACCTGAACCGTTATATGTCTTTGCATTTTCTTTTGGAGATACATTATAGAAATCACCTAAATTAAACGAACCTGTACTTGTTTGCACAACTACATTTCCTACAAATGATGGCATTTTCTTCACCTTCTTCTTATATTTTCCTGTAAGCAGTATATGAACCGGATGAATGATGTGTTATTTTCTCTTATTCAAATTGCCGTATTTGCAAGAATCGAGAATTTGTAAATACATAATCTACATTACCAACATGAAAAACAGCGGCACTTTGGATGAACGTTACTGCAATCTGATTGACATGAATAAATGGACATTCATTAATCGTATGAAGCCGTACCTCCTTTCTTCTAGTAGGTATTGTAATTTCATAGTCTGTAAACAATGAAAAGGATGTAAGGGGGGCTACATTTAGAGAAAATTGATTTCCCTCTTTTTGTATAGCAATTGCTCTATTCTTTGCTGCAATCGTATTCGTATCACCCAGCTGCGTTACACCATCAATACCGAGGGAAGTGATATTTATTTGATCCACTACAGAAAATCGACTAAACATTCCTAGCCTCCTATTACTATGATGTAGGTACACCTAAAACGAGAGGTACGAATGGTCCTTTGGCTAATGATTCAGGTGGGGTGTCCAAAATGGAGGACATGATAATGACGTCTGCATCTCCTACTAATAAGAGAGATGCCGCAGAAACTCCAAGTGATTTAATGGTTCCCACTTTCAGTTCGTAATTGACAACCGTGAAATTCATCCAAATTACTCCTTTCGGACATGATGCGGTAAGTGCTGAATGAACGCTAAAAAGGCTTTATCAATATCTTGCTTCATATTTTGCGTAATGACTTCTTTCATATAGGCAGGATTAGAAGTAATCTCCGGATACGGCTGCACCTGTGATAGATAATAGGGAAGGCGATGCTCCATTTGTTTTTTTATGTCATCAATCATCATTTGCCTGTACATATCATCAATTGATGTTCGTTCATTTGTTTCTAACTGTATAATGCGCCCGTATGCTTCTTCTGATAAATAACGATTCATCTCCTGAATTAAATCTTGGTAGAAGTCGGGATTTACTTCGGTTTCAGGATTAACTTTTAGTTTTTCTGTACCCACATCAAAGTCTTCAATCACATGTTCCTTTTTTGCAAATGGAGAAAGACCAATATTTAACGTTCCATTTAAATTTTCAACTTTTAGTTGGTCAAATTTATATTCCACTTTGCCAATAGAGGAGGGAGGGTTTCGTTTTAGTCCATCAATTTCCTCTCGCATGGATCGAATGATTGCTTCTAACTCCTCTAGTCGTTGTTGCTGCTGTATTAGGGTTTGCTGTAGCTGTGTGGTAAAAGCAACCCAATCAGGATTCATAATCTCCCTCCTCTCAAAGAAATTTACTTGGTAGAATCATCTGACGAGGCAATCGTAATAATTTGGCCCTGTGCCTGCAAGGGACGAGCAGGTTCTGTAAATCCCCCTGTATTGGAAAATTTCGAAAGTGCTTTAATCGTTCCCGCACTTCCAATTTGAAATACAGAGGAGGTGGTAATGCTGCCTACCCGAAGATTATGAATAATAATGCTTTGCTGCACATACAGGTTCACAGTCATCTCCTCCTTAGTACGTGAATGTAATCGGTTGATCATTATAATCAGGATCGTTTACATTTGTTTCATTTTGATAATTATCCGCCGAGACCGCGTCCATGAACACGTCGTAGTCGTCGTAGTGGCTCGTCCACCACTTGACCTCCGCCTTGCGGTCCGCCTCCTGGTCGTAGATGTAGGGCATGTTCTGCTGGCGGAAGGCGCCGTTGTGGAACCAGTCGTCGCCCATCCAGCCGTCGACCATCGGGTTCATGGGGACGGCGCACCTGAGCGCCGGGTGCGGGTTGACGAGCGCCATCAGGGGCAGAAAGCCGTCGTAGGAGATGCCGAGGATCCCGACCCGGCCGTTCGACTCGGGCACGTTCTTCACCAGCCACTCGATCGTGTCGTAGGTGTCGGTCGCGTGGTCGACGGGCGTCGGGTTGAGCGGCCCGTGCAGGGGCCGGGTCATGACGTAGTCGCCCTCGGAGCCGTACTTCCCGCGCACGTCCTGGACGGCGCGGATGTAGCCGCCCTCGACGATGGCCTCGGTCGCGTTGTCGTAGCCTTCCAGGATCGGCCCGAGGTGCGCGCTCTCGGCGTGGCTCGTCAGCCGCTTCGCGTCGTAGGGGGTCCGCGTGAGGAGGATCGGCGCCCCGTTCGCCCCCTTCGGCACGACGACGACCGTGTGCAGCTTCACCCCGTCCCGCATCGGGATCATCACGTCGCGCTTCACGTAGTCGAAGCTGTCGGTCACCGGCACGAACTGGGCCGGCGTCTCGCTGGGCAGGCCCGGGTACCGGGGCGGCGAAGCGGTCTGGGCGCCCGAGGACGTGGCGATCAGCAGCGCGCC
The DNA here is from genome assembly GCF_056992975.1 of Ectobacillus sp. Classification (NCBI taxonomy): domain Bacteria; kingdom Bacillati; phylum Bacillota; class Bacilli; order Caryophanales; family Bacillaceae; genus Ectobacillus; species Ectobacillus sp. Next base: position 18,313 of record NZ_JBXKMX010000223.1, read on the forward strand.
GGCGAGGAACACGAGCGCCGCCCGCGGAACGGAGTCGATGAGCTTCATGGGACCTTCCTCTGTTGCACCAGAGAGCCTGTCGCGCCAGGAGCCGAGGACGATGGCCGGAACGATACCCCAAGGCCTTGGTTTCCGCCCCCCGCCTGATTCACCTGCTCGCGGAACCGGTCGGTCAGGCCGGGTCCGGGCGGCCCAGGACCCGCCTCCTCTCGGCCTCGAGCTGGGCGACCACGCGCGCGAGCTCGTCGACGAGCGGGGTCCGGCCCGGCTGCCGGAACGCCTCGACGAGCGAGCGGTAGTACCAGAGCTGCTCCTCGGGCGGGGCGTTGAAGCGGCTCCACAGCCGCTCGCCCTCCAGCCGGTAGTCGCGCAGGATCGACCGCGCGTTGTGGAGCTTGTCCGCGCACGACACCCGCCGGGCGTCGGGGCCCGCCGCGCGGACGTGGGCGACGTAGCGCGCCTTGCGCTCCTTCCAGGGGGGCTTCGGCGTCTCGTCCGTGTCGCTGCAGGCCCACACGATCTCGGCGACCCGGTCGCCGAACCGGCGCCGGATCTCCTCGAGCACGGGCAGGCCCCCCCCGTCCTCGACCGCGTCGTGAAGGAGGGCCGCGATCGCCTCGTCTTCTCCCCCGCCGTCCTCGAGGACGAGCGCGCACACGCCGAGGACGTGGGCCACGTACGGCACGGTCGTCCCCTTCCGCGACTGGCCCGCGTGGACCTCGGTGGCGTAGGCGAGCGCCTCGACGAACCGCGGGGTCAGGGGCAGGGCGCCGGTCACGGCCGAGCCTCCCGGGCCGGCCCGTCGTCGGGGGCGAGGTCCTCGGGCCGCCGCCCCATCGCCCTCACCCAGCTCCGGATGACGATCGCCTCGCGGGTGCGGAGCTCCTTCGCGAAGCGCAGGCGCACGTCGAGGACGACGGGGCCGATCCTGCGGCGGTGCACCTCCTCGAGCCCGTAGCCGTTGCGCGTGACCAGGTCCCAGCGGGCCTCCTCGAGGATCTGCCGGTAGGCCGCGTTGTTGACGTGGCCGAAGGTGTCGATGTGGCCCTCGAGGATCACCATCGGTACTCGTGGACGGCACGCAGCATCCGTCGGCCTCCGCGCCCGTGAGGTTCAAAGATGAGATCGTACTGCACGACGTCCGCTCGCGTCAGGCGGTGCTTCGGCC
>NZ_JBXKMX010000224.1:0-2259 GCF_056992975.1 Ectobacillus sp.
TTCCATGTTTCCCCCATGCTCTTCACCCTCTCTATTTTTTAAAATAAAAGGGCTGCTTCCTACCCTAAAGGTAAAAGAAGCAACCCGAACTCGCACATGGCTGAATATCTCTTATCTCCCAGAGTACACTGCAGGATTTGGCACAATTCCGATTCCCGGCTGTTGCCAAGGCTTCACAGGGCCTGTCCCTCCACCTATTCTCGATAAGACGTATGAAATTATCTACATTCTATAAAACTCTCGTCTGAATGTCAACTCGTTTTCTGAATTATTAGAATTAAAAAGATATCTGTTTTAAACCGTAGTCTACCCGTATAACATTACACAATGCTTGTAAACACAAACTCACGAAAGGCTTTTTCATGCTCATTCGCCAGCTTTTCTGCCGTTTTGTCACTGCTATCGCCTGTTCCATTATTAACAAACATATTTTGAATCGCTCCGTCTTCCTTTACATATAAAAAAGGACGTTCAAACGTTGTTTCATATTGTTCTTGCAACGCACGTTGAAACAACTCCATTGCCATTTCAGAGGAACTAACAACAGCCGTAACCGCCTCCTCTAACTCTTCTTTTCTATATAGGAACGTTGTTTTAAAATCATCTAACCCTTTTAACCCATCTTTCTCATAGCAAAATCTAGCAACATCCAATGCACTTCCATAATCAACATATAGCCCCGTCCGTCCATTGGAATAAAATAAATACAAATCACTCATAATAATAGGATCCTTCACAATAAACAACCACTCTGTTTCTTGATTCACGCTAATCCCCTCCTATCTATCATCGTATCAAAATTGTTTTCTTAACTGATGTTTCCTATGACAATTTAATAATATTTTTACAAAAAATAGCCTGTCTCTATTTTATTTAAACACTTGCATATTTCCTATAAAAAGGGATAAAATAAGAACATACGTTCTATATAAGGAGGAATCTCAGTGAAACTCATGAATGAAAATTGGGATATAGGTACATTAGAATGGGAAGAAATCACTCAACTACCGAAAGTGCAGGAAACGGATGAGCATGTTGAAATGATACTATGCGAGGCTATGCAGCATCACAACTTGGTATCCTTTGACTATCGACATCGCGGTGTTATTTTTCACTTAACGGGACATATCCATCACTACAATATAACAAAGCAACAACTACACATTATCGATACCGCTGGCAAAGTTCGTTATATATGCACAGCAAATGTCGTCCACATAGAAATTTGCAAGGAGTGGTAAAGTGAAATCTACTCCATAAAAAAAGAGACCACAACCAAATGTGTCTCTTTCCTTAGTCTATTTCATGTATATCACTTCTAGACATTCGAAATCCTTTTCGTAATACAGACTCTATCTTTAAATACCCTCGAACCTTCATGCGAAGACGGTAAATGAGAGAATTCATTTCTTCCGTTCCTACATACACATTACATGCTAAGGTACGCTCAGGCCATACAGCATCAATAATTTGCTGTTTACTAACAAACTCATTTAAATTTTCTGCCAATATTTTGCAGCAGGCGTATTCCTTTTGCGATAATTTAATGCTCGTGTCATGGAAATAAACCGTTTGGGCAATATCATCTAGCTCAAGCCGATCTTTATGTAAATGATAAGCAAGGAGTTCACCTGGAATTTCCATCGTTTCATCATAATCTTTTTCCATCTGTAACTCAATTAACCCATTAGCCAATGTAATTGTATCCGAATCGTGTAGCGGATATATTTCAAACGGAATAAGTACTTCTCCATTTAATTCCGTTCCATGCTTACTACCTAAATCCTGAATCGCCATCATGCCCTCTTTAACAAAAACAACGAAATGCTTTCGTGAAACAAATTGATTATGAATCGAGAAATCCGGGTCATAGGATGGATTTGCGCGACCAATAATCGTTTGCGGTTTATCTAAATAAATAAACGAACCTGCTTGAAACGGATCACCTTGCTTTAAAATCAATTTATGACAATTTTGAATTTGGTTCATACATACTCATCCCTCAATACTTCAATTATCGAAATACATGTTTAGCTTCTCTGCAGTGCGAATGGGATGAAGCAATATATCGTCTTCACTAAAAAGTCGAGATTCTTCAGGTAACGGCTTCGTAGATGCTTGTTGTATGTACCATTCCCATCCACGCCCTACTATCAGAACAGCAAGTAGCGTAATCATAATTTTACGCATATGTTCGCCTCCTTACAATACCTCGTTTACTTAGCATTGTATGAAAGTTACACAATCTGCTCAATAGAA
>NZ_JBXKMX010000225.1:0-17556 GCF_056992975.1 Ectobacillus sp.
CAATATAGAATAGTTACGCACCCAAATACCGATTTGCAGAAAAAACACAGACAACAATATTGTGCGAATGACTCTGTTACGAAATAATGCCCCTATTGAAGTGCTTGAAGTTGAATCAACCGTCATATTTTCTCCTTCCCCACTGGATCCGTCCCATTAATGAAAGAAATTGAAATGGGCTACAGAAACACTGCTATTTCTCTTTGACGAGCTAATTATACCATGTAAAATAATGGATACACAATTAGAATCAAACGTTTGTTCTTATTTCTATCGTGATTCTATTTTCGTACATTTAAAGAAGAAAAACGATGCGAGCGATACTTTCTTAATGGTTTATTTAAACCCAATATGATTACTATTATTTCATTGACAAAATGCTATCTATAAATGATAATAATAATCAGTTACAATGGTAATGATAATCGTTTTCAATTATTGAATTAAAAATTTACGGAGCTGATACTATGTTTAGGAAATTTGGCTATTCATTGCTCTTCATTTTTCTGTTTTCATTCGTCATTATGAAGCCGCTTTCTAGCTTGGCTGCAAGTCAGGGAACAGAAAATATGAGTAAAGCTGAGCAACAGGTCGATCAAGCATTATTACTTGCAAAGAAAGGCAATTTAGATGAGGCACTACAAACCTATCAGAAATTTAATGATACTTGGCTTGCAATTGAGGATTCTGTAAAGTCTGATTCAGGTCAAGCATATAGCGATATTGAATCCAATATGGGTCAAGTACAATATGCTTTCATACAGAATAAACAGCAAGATGTTAGTACGGCACTACAAAACCTTAAAAATATCAATGAAAAATACATGCAGGGTCAATATTCGCAGAGTGATAGTTTTAAGAAGCAAAATATCACACTTTCTGATTTCATTGTCATGTTACAACAGACACAGGAAACAGTCCAAAAAAGTGATCAACAATCCTCTTTATCGAATATTACTAAAGTTAGAGAATCGTGGCTTAGTATTGAGGGTACCGTAGTATCACAATCGGCTACCATATATAGTGATTCAGAGCGTGATATGGTTACGGTAAATGCAATGATTTCTGCTGGTAAATATCAGGATGCTAACCAGTTACTTGACAAGATGATTGGGTACTTGACCCCACTTGCCAGCAAAACCAATTATACCATTTGGGATGCCGCAATGATCCCAATCCGTGAAGGGCTGGAAGCTCTACTTGTGGTAGCTGCATTATTAGCCGTTGTTAAGAAGTCTGGTGAAAAAAAGGGAAAAGTTTGGATTTGGGGTGGTGTTTCAGCCGGTTTAATTCTAAGTGCTATTTTAGCAGTTATTGTAAAGTTCGTTTTCTCATCTGGCGCTTTCGGTCAAAATAATTTCCTAATTTCGGGTTGGACAGGCATAATCGCAGCTGTGATGCTTCTTTATATGAGTTATTGGTTGCATAGTAAATCAAATATAGCAGAGTGGAATCAATATATTCATAATAAAAGCCAATCTGCATTAAATACAGGGCGTATCATATCCCTTGGGTTTCTATCATTCTTAGCCGTCTTTCGAGAGGGAACGGAAACCGTGCTTTTTATTATTGGTATGGTAAATCAAATCAGTACAGAGCAGTTGATTATCGGTGTTCTCATTGGTCTTGGCATCTTGGCAGTTATAGCTTATCTAATGCTAGTTATCGGTGTTAAGTTACCGATGCGCCCATTTTTCCTAGTATCCAGTCTGATAGTTTTCTATATGTGCTTTAAATTTACTGGACTCGGTATTCATAGTTTTCAACTTGCGGGTTCGCTACCATCCACAACATCCGGATACTTACCAAGTATTGATTTCTTAGGATTCTACCCATCTTGGCAAAGTGCTCTGCCGCAAATCGCTTTACTTTTGTTTGCTTTAGGTGCTTTACTTTGGAGCCGTATTAAGCAACCAAATCAAAAGGTACAAAAAACAATACAAAACTAAAATTTATAACAAATCAGGGGGATTTTATTCAATGAAACTTATAAATACGATTGCTGCAATAGCTATGACAGGTACAATAGTCTTAACTGGCTGTAGTATGGCAAACCAATCTTCATCTACTACTTCTACTACTAAAACTAGTACGCAATCTGCATCTGAAGGACAAACTGCTACGAGTGTAAAGGATGGAGTTGCAAATTTACTGCATACTGCTAAACAATTAAATAAAGCCATTACAGCCGGAGATGACGCAACCATTAAGAAAACTGGACCACAACTCGAAGAAGATTGGAAACCATTCGAAGATAATGTGAAATCACAATACCCTGATCAATATACACAAATTGAAAAATATCTGAACCCAGCTGTTGCAGGATCAAAAGAAAGTACCATTAATAAAGATGCCCTTTCACAATTGAACAACCAATTAATTGACACTTTATATCAATTTTCAGAAAAGCTTATTCCTACCACTCAAATCAAAGATGGCATTTCAAAGCTACTTACTACAACTAATGAATTGAAAAAGGCTATTGACGCTGGAGATCAAGCAAAAGTAAAAGAGTTGGGACCAAAATTAGAAGATACTTGGAAGACGTTTGAAGATGGAGTAAAACCAAGAAATGCAGACCTCTATGAAAAACTGGAAAAATCTCTAAATCCAGAAGTAGCAGGATCGCAAGTGAACCCTCTTGATAAACAAGCTCTTGGAAATTTAAATGATCAGTTAACGCAAACCTTACATGAACTAGAACAAACAATCAAATAGTAAAGAATAAGTATAAAGATAAAGGCTGACTCAAACATGATATGATTTCCTTATAGTAGACAGAAAAAGGGAAAAGCTTGAATTCTGAATACTTAGTACCAAAGTAGTAACACTACTAAAAAGCAATCCCTGCCTACAAAACAGAGATTGCTTTTCGTCTTATTTCACATGGATGGAGGGTAGTTCCAATACATCTAGCAAATCGGATAAATGATCAATTTCATGTAATGGTCGTATGTCTGATTCAGGTTGTCGTTTTCGGTGGTTAAACCAGACAGATTGCCACCCTGCACGATGTGATCCTACGATATCATTTATCCAAGAATCTCCAACGTAAAGAAGATCTTTCGGTTTAACCCCTACCTTCTTCGCTACTTCATGAAAGATTTCAGGATTTGGTTTCTCTACTCCCATTGCACCTGAAATAAAAATACGCTCCTTTGGAACATACTTCGTTAAACCAAGGCATTCAATCTTCTTTGTTTGGTGCTGGGCGGGACCGTTTGTAATAACGCCAACCATAAAACCGTGCTCTGTTAAACTTGTTAATAAGCTTGGCACTTCAGGAAGAAGAGCAATAGAATGAAGTGCTTCTTCGTATTGCAGCTGAAATTGACGGGCTTCACTTGCTGTAATCGTAACTTCATAGTCTCTCAGTGTCCGCACAGCTCGTTCTATACGAAATTCAACTAGTGTGTAAGTTCCATTTATATGATTTTCCCACATGGAATCACTATAAAAGCGAAATGTTTTATAAACATCGTTCATGGGGAGACTCTGTGATTTTATTGGAAATACGGATTGCAGTGCCTCTACAAAAGGCTTCTGATGGTCATGCAGTGTGTCATCTAAATCAAAAAAAATCGCCTGAAAGGCCATGAGTAAATTCCTCCTAAATGGTCGTTCTTCTCTTATATTATAGCAAGAAAAAAAGAGATTATTAGAACTTATTAGACTCATATATGTGAACACCGTTATCTACATTATAATGTCAAGGCTTTCACCTAAATCACAATTCAAACCAAATCAATTCCTTACATATCAATCCACCAATCTCTCTAATTTATTTCTAAATTTTTTATTTCAACACAAAAACAGGCCCCCTATCTTTCATCGGGAACCTGCTTTCTTCTCTATATTTTTTATGCCTCTACTTGCTCAAGAACCTTTTTAAAACTGGCAACGACTTTGTCGATTTCCTCTATTGATATAACCAAAGGTGGCTCAATGCGGATTGTCTTCGAATTCACGAGAGTTCCTGCTACGAGCACGCCTTCATCAAACATTCCTTTCGAAACGGTATAGCCTACTTCGTCTTTATGGAATTCAATCCCGATCATCAATCCTTTTCCGCGAATTTCCATAACTTTGTCTTCATGACCAATTGCAGCTTCTTTCAATTTTGCTAGGAAGTATTCCCCTTCTTTTTCTGCGCGCTCTGGTAATTTTTCTTCTAGCAACACTTGTATCGTTGCAATCGCAGCGGCACATGCAAGCGGGTTGCCGCCGAATGTTGTGGTATGCATAAACGGATTTGGGAATAACGATTTAAACACCTTTTCTTTTGCTACGATTGCACCTGCTGGCATAATCCCGCCGCCAAACGCTTTGGCAAGGCAAAGAATATCCGGTACGACGTCATATAATTCAGCTGCAAACATTTTGCCTGTGCGGCCCATACCAGTTTGCACCTCGTCAAAGATCAAAATTGCATCGTATTGATCACATAGCTCTCTCACTTGTTTCAAATAATTTTCTGGCGGAAGAATAATGCCGCCTTCTCCTTGAATTGGCTCTAGAATAACTGCTGCTACATCTTCCCCAACTAACGAGCAAACTTCAAACGTCTTTCTCATCATATCGATATCCCCATACAGAACGTGACGGAAACCCGAAACGAGTGGAAAGAACGGTTTCCGGAACATACCCTTCGCCGTACCAGATAGAGAACCTAAGCTTTTCCCATGGAATGCACGTGTTGCGGAAAGAATCGTAGTCCGGTCGCTATACATCTTCGCTAGCTTTAGCGCCGCTTCAACACTCTCTGTTCCGCTATTCGTGAAGAAGGAATACTTCAAATCCCCTGGTGTAATATCTGCTAAAATCTTAGCAAGCATCGCACGAAGCGGATCCAACAAGTCCTGGCTATGTAAAGCTTGGCGTTTCAATTGATCCTGAACCGCCTTCAACACCTTCGGATGACGATGCCCGACGTTATAAATCCCAAACCCACCAAGACAATCAATATATTCTTTCCCGTTTACATCTTTAAAGCAAGAGCCTTCATCGGACCATTCGACAGCAGCAAACTGCGTATCAATCGTAACCGTTTTCCGGTATTCCAAAAACCCTGGATTTACATACTCACGGAACCCATCAACCGTTTCCTTTGTAATCCATTTTGCTTCCTCGTCAGTTACTTCGTTTTTTTCGATTAGTTCGAGTACTTTGCTGATATAGCTTGTAACCTCGGTGTATTTTTCCTCTGTTACTTGCGTTTGTTCTTTTACTTTCATAAAAATCTCTCCTTTTTATTTAAAAAATTTAAATTTTGATGCCTTTCAATTAATGAATGAATGTCAGTCATTTTTAGGGCAAACATGAGTTAGACTGGTTCTCTAACATTTTCTAATGATCTTTGTAAAAATTGAAAGACTTCAGATTTAGAAGCTTCGAGTGTAAGTTCATGATCTTGTCCGATGTAGAATCGCTCGGCTGCGTTTTCTACGAAGTTGATGATCATCTTGGCTGTCCAGTTAACGTTGATGCCGCTGACGATTTCATTTCTTTCGATCGCTTTGCTTAGCAACGTTTCAAACCACTGATAATATGGATAATAAATAGTTTCCCACACTTCCATGGAATGATCGATGGCAAGTCCAGAATAGCAGAGTACGATGATGTCTTTGTTTTCTTCTGTACTGGAATAGATTTCGTCAATTACTACTTTTAACGAATACCAAAAGCCAAGGTCTCTACTGATTTTTCCCTTTATTCTGTATAACGTACGTGTAAGAAGATCTTCAGCAATGGCAGGAATGAGCGAGTTTTTAGAACGGAAATATAGATAAAATGTACCTTGAGCGACGCCTGCAGTTTTTACTATGTCTGATATAGAAGCTTTATCTAAACCATATTCCGAAATCACTTGAATAGCCGCTTGTAATATTTTGTTGTATTTTTCATTCTGGTTGGATCTCATTCTATCACCTCTTAATTCTGACTGATGTTCATTCATTTCATACCCATAATTACCTCAAACATGAATGAAACAATTACTTATTTTCTATGTTTACTATATTAACACAAGCCATAGATTTTCGAAGAGTTCCTGTTATATTATCTAACATAATTTTTCGAGATTATTATTTACTTTTCAAGCAACTATCTCTAAATATGCTCCTATAACATTAAAAAAAGCGACTGGGAATACATCAGCAGTCGCTAAAAACCTTTATCTACTTCTTATACCCTAGCTTCATGGAAATATCCTTAGCAGCTGCTTTTACTTTTTCAACTAATAGGGGTAATCTTTCTTCACTAAATCGGATATCAAGGCCTGCCACGCTAATACCAGCAACAACATGGCCTTTATGATCATAGATAGGTGCAGCTACGGCAGAGGTATAATTTTCGAGCTCGGATCGGCTAATTGTATAGCCATTTCTTCGCGTTTCTTCTATTATAAGTCGTAGTTTTTCCTTATCTGTAATCGTTCCATAGCCAATCGGTTGTAAATGTATTTCATTCAAATATTGTTCTACTTCTTCTTCAGGCAAATAGGCAAGAATAATCCGGGAATCCCCGGCATATAAGGGCGATTTTCTCCCTATCGCCGTATACAGCCGAACAGGCTGGTTTGTATCTTGCTTTTCAATATACATAGCTTCGTTCCCATATTTTACAATAAGGTTCACCGCTTCCTCGACCTCATCTCGAAGCGCTTTCATAACAGGGAGTGCAATTTGCCTGATATCTAACCGCTGTGCTACCAATTGACCGAATTGAAGAAACAATAATCCTAATGAATAATATCCATCTTCGTCTTTGTCCAGCAGCTGCATATCCTCTAGAGAAGTAAGCATACGATGCACAGATGTCTTTGGCATATGTAAGAGTGCAATCACTTCATTTAAATTTAATTTCGAATGTGTTAAAAATAGATTAAGTATAGCCATTGATTTAATTACCGTTTTATTCTTGTTTTCCACAAACTCCCCCCCTTTTTCCCACCATTCAATAGAATCTGCTTTACATTATACTATTGACTGTCCAAAAAAAGGTAGAAGAAAAATATCCGCTGCTAGGAGCTTTCTATTTTTCTTGCCTTAGTATGCTATATTTCAGTTGATGTATATGCATCTCTCTCTCTAAAAGTAGTTGTTCTGCTTCTTTTAAATCTATGTTTGTAAAAGAAATGGTTTCACCCGGTTTAACTTGTGCGATTACAGGAAGGTCTACAGTTGCTACTTGTGCAATTCTTGGATATCCCCCTGTCGTTTGACGATCTGCAAGTAAAATAATAGGATTTCCATCAGGTGGAACTTGAATCGTCCCGTGGCAAACTGCTTCTGAGAGTAATTCAAATGGTTCTTGTAGTTGTAAGGGAAATCCTGATATACGATAACCCATCCGATTCGACGCAGTCGTCACGGTGAATGGTTCTGTAAATAATCGTTCTTGACTTTCCTCTGAGAATGCTTTGAAATGTTCTCCTGGCATTACGCGAATCATATGATTGCTATGACTAGAAGAAACATGGCTAGGTACGCACCATTTCGTCGTTGAAAACGAATGTGCTTGATTTATACGTTCCAACTTATTCATACACCTTTTCGCAAAACCCGATGCATAACCAACTGGTAGCCTATCGTTTTTTTGCAAGGATCTTCCTTTATATCCACCCAATTCTCCAAGTAAATATGTACTCTTACTATTCATAACTTCTGGAACAGCCAAACCTCCAGCTACAGCAATATAAGCTCTACATCCAGATGTACATGAGCCAAACTTAAGAACACTTCCTTTTCTTATACATACAGGTCGCCCCATCGGAACTGCCATCCCATCAACAGTCGGTGATAAATCTCCTCCTGTAATCGCGATAAGCATCGTTTGCTCAAATAATAGAGATGGTCCAATTAATGTAATTTCTAAAACTGCTTCCTCTTCCTTATTTCCTACTACTATATTTGCAATGCGTAATGAGTACGTATCCATTGCGCCGCTAATGATAACTCCATGTTTTTGAAAGCCTGTTCTTCCCAAATCTTGAATCGTTGTAAAGAGACCCGGTCTCATAACTTTTATACTCACACTTCTCCCTCCCTGTAAGCTTGATACTCTTCATACGAAATAGCATGAAACTTCACACGATCTCCTGCCTGAAGAAGAGTAGGAGGATTTTGTTTCGGAAGAAAAAGTTGAAGCGGCGTTCGACCTATTAATTGCCAACCACCTGGTGTGGAAATGGGATAAACACCTGTTTGCATTCCTGCAATTCCAACTGAACCTTTTGGGATTGATAGTCTCGGAGAGGAACGACGAGGCGTGGCAATTCGGTCAGACATCCCCCCTAAAAACGGAAAACCAGGACAAAATCCAATCATGTACACAAGGTACTCTCCACTTGTATGGATGCGCACGACTTCATTTGTCGTCAAATGATTGTATCTTGCTACTTCTTCTAAATCAGGACCTAGTTCTCCCCCATAACAAACAGGAATAGTAACGATGCGTGATTGAGTATCGTCTTCGTTTTCAAATACTGTAAGATTTTTCACTATCATGGATTTTACGATTTCATAGGGCGATACAGCTTCTGCCTTTTTATACGTACGCCAAACGAGAAATGGACTGTAGAAAACGGTTAAGCTTGTATAGGCTGACACACACTCTATAAATCCATTAAAACTATTTTCTTCTATATAACTGGCTAACATGCTTATTTTATGTTGAATCTCATAGTCAATCTTCTTACCAAATTCTATCCGAATGGCCGAATCGCCAAGGGGCGAAAACGTAACTTTCTGTTCCAAACAATCACCTCTTACTAAGCACATGTTCCTACCGAGCATGTACTGTAATATAAACAGGACGAAAGCTAGTAAAAGCGTGTACTAGCTTTCTTGCTGCATTTATATTCGAATCACAATAAAATTCGTATCACAAAACCCCTAACTTTTCATCTGAAACATCTGTTAGAAACATATAACCAGGGGCATGTGTAATCATTAAATCGGGTTTGCTTCGCATTGCCACAGCTTGAGGGGTTACACCACATGCCCAGAATACCGGAACTTCCCCCTCCTTAATCGAAACAGAATCCCCAAAATCAGGACGAGTAATATCGGAAATACCAATTGCTTCCGGATTTCCAATGTGAACAGGCGCCCCGTGCACAGATGGAAAACGAGAAGTTACTTGAACCGAACGAACAACATCCTTACTTGGCATCGGCCGCATACTCGTTACCATATATCCTTCAAATTTTCCCGCTTTCACACATGGAATATTTGTTTCATACATCGGAACGTTACAATTTTCTTCAATATGGCGAACTGGAATATCATTATTTAGTAGCGCATTCTCAAATGTAAAGCTACATCCTAGTAAAAAGCCAACCATATCATCTTCCCAGTACGCCATAATGTCTGTTACCTCTTCTACAAATTCACCGTCCTTATATATACGGTATTTCGGAATATCTGTTCGTAAATCGCTACCTGGAGCAACCAACATAGGAATTGGCGATCCTGGTTCCGTAACATCAAGCACAGGACAGGGCTTGGGATTACGCTGACAAAATAATAGGAAATCAAAGGCTAGTTCTTTCCTTAAAATAACTAAGTTCGCTTGTGTGTATCCTCTTGCCATACCGGAAGTTGGTTTGTTAATCTTATTATTACGAATCATTTCACGAATTTGAGTAGGCGACATCACAGCTAAATTTTCCACTCTTTCCATTCCTCCCTTTACTTAAATAATGTTGGAATATCATGCATTAATGTGTATACACTCATCCAAGCTAAAACAGCCACCACGAGAACTCCTAAGATTGTCATCCATAATGGATGTTTATAATCGCCTACAATTTTCTTCTTATAGGCAGCAATTAGCAGAGTCCCTAGTGCAAGTGGAAGAATAAGACCATTTAAAGCACCAACAAGAAGTAATGTCTTTACAGGCTTTCCGATAATAATGAAAAGAATGGTTGATACTACAATGAAACCAATAATAATTTTTCTATGGTTTATGTCTAAACTACGATGAAAGGTTCGAACAAATGATACCGAAGTATACGCAGCTCCGACTACAGATGTTATAGCAGCAGCCCACATGACAATACCAAAAATTTTATATCCAGTATTTCCTGCTGCTAGCTTAAATACAGAAGCAGGAGGATTTGCAGGATCAATATGTAATCCTTTTGCAACAACACCAAGTACGGCTAAAAATAAGACAACGCGCATAACGGAAGTAAGGAGTACACCCATTACCGAGCTTCTTGTCACTTCTGGAAGTGCCTGCTTCCCTTTAATTCCTGCATCTAAAAGGCGGTGACCACCTGCAAATGTAATATATCCTCCAACAGAACCGCCTACCAACGTAATAATAGCAAAAATATCAATTTTATCAGGAACAATCGTTTTTACTGCGGCTTCGCCGACTGGCGGAGATGTAATAAATGCGATGTATATGGTCAATCCAATCATGATTAATCCAGCAATTTGCGTAAAGCGATCCATCGCTTTCCCTGCTTCTTTTACTAAAAAGATTAGAATAGCTAGTATAGCACTTACAATGGCACCTGTTTGTACAGAGAATCCAAACAAAACATTGAGTCCAAGTCCTGCACCAGCAATATTTCCTATATTAAACGCTACTCCACCTAAAACAATTAGAAAAGCTAGTACATAACCAAGACCAGGAAATACCATATTGGCAATGTCTTGTCCTCTTTTTTCAGATACGGCAATAATTCTCCAAACATTGGTTTGTGCAACAATATCTAAAATAATTGAAACGAGAATAATAAATCCAAAGCTAGTTGTTAAGCTTTGTGTGAATACCGTTGTTTGTGTCATAAACCCAGGTCCAATAGCCGAGGTTGCCATTAAAAAGGCAGCGCCTAGTAATAAAGACCAATTTACTTTTTTGGGGGATACAGAAGTTTGCTCTGTTTGTGTGGCTTGTTTTAATATCGCCATTGTTTCGTTCCTCCTTCATTCTATCTCGTATTATTTACCTATCGCCTGAACGGTTACTTCTGCTGCTTCCAAAGTCTCTCGAATAAGACGAGCAAAAAGAAGTGCGTTTTCACCATCGCCATGAATGCATACAGTATCTGCTTTGAGCGAAATATCAGTACCTTGCTGCGATTGTACTTTTCCTTCTTTCACCATTCTGATTACTTGATGAACGGCTTGCTCTTGCTCATGAATTAATGCATCTGCCTGACTGCGAGATGTTAGCTTACCATCCTGTTGATACGTTCTGTCAGAAAAAACTTCATGTGCCGTTTTCAGGCCAATTCTTTCTCCTGCATGAACTAATTCGCTTCCTGAAAGGCCAAAAAGAATGAGAGTTGGATCTACGCTATAAATTGCTTCCGCAATTGCCTCAGACATTTTTTTATCTTTAGCAGCCATATTATAGAGAGCGCCATGTGGCTTTACATGCTGCATGTTTGCCCCCTCTGCTTTGACAAATCCAGAAAGAGCCCCCACTTGATAAACAACAATATCATATACTTCCTGTACGGTAAGATTCATATTACGTCGACCGAAGCCTTGCAAATCAGGAAATCCAGGGTGAGCGCCAATTTCTACTCCCTTTTCAAGCGCCAACTTTACCGTCTTTCGCATTACCCCAGGATCTCCTGCATGAAATCCACATGCAATATTTGCTGATGTAACAAAATTTAAAACGTCTTCATCCATTCCCGTTTTATATGCTCCAAAACTTTCACCTAAATCACAATTCAAGTCTATCCGGTACATAGAATCTCCTCCTCAGTACTTAAATTTCACAATTTTTAATATATTCAGAAATTTAATCATTCATTTACTCTACTTGTCTTCTCACCTCTCATATGTTTGTATTTTTGTTCCGTATTTTGGAACTAATATTCTGAATTTTGGTTATTTTTATTGTAGCACAAAAATTTTATATCTCTACTTTTATGTTAGATTTTCTAACAAATTTCTATTCTTCTTATCCTAACACAAGGAAAGAGGACCTTAACAGGAATCATAATATCCCTTTAAGATCCTCTTCCTTTTACTACTCGCAAAGTCTATCCTCTATCTATTTAACCCATACTCTCTAATTTTGTTGTATAGCGTCCCTCTAGATATACCAAGTAACTGAGCTGCCGCGCTTTTGTTTCCATATGTCTTTTGTAATGCTTCTTCAATAATAGTGGCTTGATTTTTTTGAGGTGTATCGCTTTTTACTGATAGATCCGTCTGATTGAGCAAATTTTCTTTTAACGCTACTGTTCTTATCGTTGTAGGAAGTAGCGCGCTCGTGATCACATTTGATTCATTAAGAAGGATACATCGTTCTATTACATTCCGAAGCTCACGTACGTTACCAGGCCAATCATAGTTTATGAAGATTGTTATAACCTCAGGACTAAACTCAGATATCTCTTTCTTATACTTGGAACTGAATTCTTTCACAAATTGCCCAGCAAGCTTCATAATATCTCCCGTTCTTCTGCGTAAAGCAGGAAGCTCAATACTTATTACAGCAATCCGGTAATACAGCTTTTCATTAAACTCTCCTTTTTGTGTCATCTTTTCAAGAGATTGAGATGTAGAGGCAATGACACGCGAATGTGTGGTAATCAACTCTGTTCCGCCTACGCGATAAAACGATTGCTTCTCCAAATAATGTAGTACTTTTTCTTGGATATTCAATGGCATTTTGTCTATTTCTTCTATAAACAACGTTCCATCGCACGCTTGTTCCAGCTTCCCTGCTTGTCCAATCTTTTTTTCATCAGTAAATGCGCCTTCTTGATACCCAAATAGCTCCATTTCTAACAGGGAGGGAGGAAAAACGGAACAATTTATCACCTCGAATGGCCCTGTACGTTTGGATCCCCCATAATGAATGGCTTGTGCTAGCATCTCCTTACCTGTGCCAGACTCACCTGTTATCAGGACAGGAATATCTGCGTACGCTACTTTTTGAGCAACTTGTAATGCCCGCTCTATTTCAGGACTAATTCCGATTACGGATAAGAACGGATGATTACGTTCTATTAACAAAGGCACAGATGAATCCAGTTCCTCATTTAAACGCACAATTCGAGTAATATCATGTTCTGTTGCGACACCTCCAATAATTTGATTGTTAGAGGTAATTGGAGATGCATTGATGAGTACATGTGTATCATTAGTAGGACGATGGTAGGCTCCTCGAACTGGGCGTCCTTCATTTAAAATTTGATGTAAAATAATAGAATCCGCACGAAAATGCTCTCCTATTTTTCGACCGACTATTTCTTCCCGCTTAATGTTGTACGTTGCCTCAGCTGCCGTATTCCAACAAATCACATTACCTTCTTGATCAACTGCTGTCACGGCATCATTTATTGTGTCTGCCAATGTATAAAAATAAGCATATATCCTATTATTTTCCATAGTTAGCATTTGAATCCATTGATTTTCGGTCAAAATTCCAATTATGTTTTCTTTTTCTGTATTCTGCACTAGAACGGGACGCCTCCAATCAACTTCTTGCGCTGAAAGTGAAAGGATAGTAGAGACGGTAGAAGGAAGCCATTTCACTTTATTAATCCAAGAACCGATAGGCAGTATATCCTCTTCTAAAGCTAATAAAGGAGATTCATGTTTTGCTATGGTATAAGATATGGTTCCTGCAACTACTATAAAGCTATACTGTAGAAGTTTATCTTTAATCGATTTTATTGTTGTATGTATATCAACTACGGTAAAAGAACTGTCAAGTTGAACGTGTTCAATTTTGAACATACTAATTCCCTCTCATTACATATTTGTTATAATGTATCACAATTTATACGAGACTATCCAGAGCTTCCCTGACAAGTGTGTATACCTCAATTCAAATGGAATCAGAACATCCATATATAATTATTTTTATTTTAAACATAAGTGTTCAAATTGTTCAAAAAAATACAAATACTTCAAAAACAACTGTACAAATATGTATATTCACATTTATAATAAACATAAATATTTTATTTTTTCTGAATTTTAAGAATATTGAAGGAGTGTTTTGAAATATGGAACTCATCATGCGAAATATATTCCAATCATTAGCAACGAACCGTTCAGCCAATACGTTAGCAAAGAAATTCGGACTGCGTTTTGGAGCTAGACGTTTTGTTGCTGGCGACTCCATAACATCAGCAATTAACACTGTTAAAAAGTTAAATAGCGACGGAAAGTTGGCAACGTTAGATCATTTGGGAGAATTTATTTTTACTGAAGAAGAAGCGAATGAGTCTACATTGACATGTATTCAAATATTAGATGCAATCGAAAACGCTGGGGTTGAATCCAATCTATCAGTCAAAATGACAGCTCTAGGGCTCGACATTAATAAAGAATTGTGCATAAAAAATATGCGCAGCATTTTAGACCGGGCCAAACTGTATGGAAACTTTGTACGAATTGATATGGAAGACTACTCTCATTGTCAAATCTCAATAGACATATACAAAGAATTACGACAAGACTATGATAATGTCGGTCTAGTCATTCAAGCTTATTTATATCGTACAGAAAATGATATTGATGATTTAACTCAATATAACGCAAACCTTCGTTTAGTGAAAGGCGCCTACAAAGAAGCAGCAGAAGTAGCCTTTCCCGAAAAAAAAGATGTAGATGAAAATGCCAAGAAAATGATAAAAAAACATTTACGTAATGGAAATTATGCTGCCATAGCAAGCCACGATGAACATATAATCGAGTATACAAAAAAAATTGTAAAAGACTACAATATCCCAAAAGATCAATTTGAGTTTCAAATGTTGTTTGGTATCCGGGAAGACCTTCAAAACGAACTTGTCAAACAAGGTTATAAAGTACGTATCTATGTTCCATATGGGGTAGATTGGTTTGGATACTTTATGAGACGTCTCGCAGAACGACCAGCAAATGTTTGGTTTGTGTTGAAAAATCTAATGAAATAAAAAATTGAACATAAAGGAGTTTGATCGGTTATGACACCCATTACAAAGATCCCATCTTTTAAAAATGAAGCTCTTACTAATTTTGCATTAGAAGAAAATAAACAGGCCATGAAGGTAGCACTTGCGAAAGTAAAACAAGAACTTGGACAAAAGTATCCTATTTATATCGGAACGGAAACCATCTTTACAGATGAAACGATTGCCTCCATTAATCCAGGGAACCTTAATGAAGTGGTCGGATACGTTAGCAAAACAACACAGCCGTTAGCAGAGCAAGCTATGCAGGAAGCACTGCAGGCATTCGAAACATGGAAATGTGTTTCCCCGCGCGACCGTGCAGAATATTTGTTCAAAGCAGCTAGCCTTATGCGAGAGCGCAAGCATGAATTTTCTGCATTACTTGTTTATGAATCCGGGAAGAACTGGGCAGAAGCAGATGCTGATACATCTGAAGCCATTGATTTCTTAGAATTCTACGCTCGTGAAATCATTCGTCTTAGCGAGTCTCACATGCATCAGACAGCAGAAATACCAAATGAAGATAATCACGTTACTTACATTCCGCTTGGAGTGGGCATTGTTATTTCACCGTTTAACTTCCCATTAGCCATTATGGCCGGAACTACAGTAGCAGCCATCGTTTCTGGAAATACGGTTATTCTTAAGCCTTCCGATTTTACACCTGTCATTGCTGCAAAGTTTGTAGAGCTAATGAAAGAAGTCGGTCTTCCATCAGGTGTATTAAATTTTCTTACAGGAAACGGCGAGCAAATCGGTGAGTATCTTGTGGAACATCCAAAAACACGGTTTATATCCTTTACTGGTTCTCGCAAAGTAGGCTGTCATATCTATGAACATGCCGCAAAGATTCAGCCAGGGCAAATTTGGTTAAAGCGCGTCATTGCAGAAATGGGCGGAAAAGATGGTATTGTGGTCGATGAAACAGCTGATTTAGACGCAGCTGCAACAGCAATTGTCACTTCTGCATTCGGCTACCAAGGCCAAAAATGTTCAGCCGGGTCCAGAGCAATTATCGTTGAAAACGTGTACGATGAAGTAGTCGCAAAAGTAACAGAATTAACAAAGAAATTATATGTTGGATTGCCAGAGGAAAATGCTCCAGTTGGCCCTGTTATTACGGAGACTGCAAGAAAAAGAATTCTAGATTACATTGAGATTGGCAAAGAGGAAGGAACACTACTAGCGGGCGGTACTGAAGCAGAAGGCAACGGCTATTATATTCAGCCAACTATCTTTGCGGATGTCAGCCCAAAAGCCCGTATTATGCAAGAAGAAATTTTCGGCCCCGTATTGTCCATAGCAAAAGCAACTGATTGGAAGGAAGCCATTGCTATATATAATGATACGGAATACGGATTAACCGGATCCTACTTCTCTCAAGATGAAGACCGAATTTCTGTTGCAAAAGAAACTGTACATTGTGGAAATCTTTATATTAATAAAAAATGTACAGGTGCCTTTGTTGGCGTACAACCATTTGGTGGTTTTAATATGTCGGGAACAGATTCAAAAGCAGGTGGCTACGATTATCTTTTATTATTTACTCAGGCAAAATCGATTTCTCGAAAAATCAAATAATTAGAATATAAAAGATACCTATAACTACTACATTGGTGAAAAAATAGACTGCCAAAGAAAATGCTGGAAGCCAGCCGTTTCGATGACAGTCTATTTCCTTGTGCTCCTTTTCATTGGACTTATAACAAGAAATAAACTCTGAAAAAATACAGAAATAGTTTCCGTTACCACTCATTCATTCCCTACACAAAATCATTTCGCTGTTGTATAGTTAAATGTGTCAATTTATTTAAAACGCGAATGAATATAAGAATGATTCAAAATTTTCTTTATCTATGTATTTTAAAGGTAGGGTGGTATACTTCTTCCCTTCTATATTATCGGTTTATCTACCATCTTAGGATTTTTACAAGATAGGTAACGAAACCTTACGAAGCAAAATTTTTATAAATAAGAAACGAGGGGCATTCTACTATGATCAAAGCTATCTTCTTCGACCTAGACGACACACTACTCTGGGATCAAAAGAGTGTAAAAGAAGCATTTGCCGCTACGTGCCGGTATGCACAAACGAAATATGATGTAGATCCTGAAACGCTTGAGGAAGCAGTTCGTAAAGAGGCGCGCGAGCTATACGCATCTTATGAAACGTATGAGTTTACAAAAATGATAGGAATTAATCCTTTCGAAGGACTATGGGGGAACTTTTTAGACGATGAGGATAACTTCCGTAAAATGAAAGACATTGTTCCAGCCTACCGCAAAGAAGCATGGACCCGGGGATTACTAGCACTTGGCATCGATGATCCTGCATTCGGCTATGAACTTGCAGAACGCTTTCCAGAGGAGCGACGCAAAAATCCGTTTGTTTACGAAGAATCCTTTGAAACACTCGATGCACTAAAGGGCAAGTACAAACTATTACTCTTAACGAATGGTTCACCTGACTTGCAAAATACGAAACTAGACATTACACCGGAACTCGTACCGTACTTTGATGAAATCGTCATTTCTGGTGCGTTTGGCAGAGGTAAGCCGGATCCTTCTATCTTCGAGCACGCCTTATCTCTTATGTCACTAAATAAAGATGAAGCTATAATGGTCGG
>NZ_JBXKMX010000226.1:0-2764 GCF_056992975.1 Ectobacillus sp.
GGAACAAGGACTAATACTAGAAACATTTAAAGCAGCTCATACGAAAATTATCACTCTCCGCAAGACCTATGACCTTAACGATGAATTTGACGAGGAATACAGCGAATTTGAAGCGTTTATGGCCAGAAAAGAGTTAAAAATCATTACAAGACGTTTACAACGTGGACGTCTTCTATCTATCGAAAAGGGAAACTACCTAGGGACACACCCGCCATACGGATATACGATTATCGAAACAAAGGACAGTCGGACATTAGAAATCCATCCGGATCAAGCCGAAGTGGTCAATATGATATTTAATTTATATACAAGTAATGATTCATCGAAACGAATGGGATCAGGAAGGATTGCGAAACAATTAAACGAACTTGGATTTTTAAGTGCTACAGGGAAAAAGTGGAGCAATTACAGCGTTATCGACATTTTAAAAAATTATGTATATATCGGAAAAGTAACTTGGAATAAAAAAACACATGGTGGAAAACGAAAACCTCGCGAGGAATGGATTATAGCAAATGGTAAGCACGCGCCAATCATTACAGAAGAGATATTTAATAAGGCGCAATCGATTATGAAAAAGCGCTATCACACCCCGTATAACACAAAACCGAGCAATCCTCTTGCTGGACTCATAAAATGCGGAAAATGTGGTTCTAACATGTTGCAGCGCTATCCGAGAAATAAACAGAAAACCATAATCTGTCCAAATTGTGATACAAAATCCTCCTACACGCATTACATCGAATCCCATTTAATTTCTGCCTTAGACAAATGGTTAGTTGCATACAAATTAGACGTAAGTCTGCCTATTACAAATAACAAAAAAGAGGAAGTCGTCCAAATATACAAAGGAATTGTGAAGCAAATTCAGGGGGAACTTGAGGAAACAGAAAAACAAAAAGAACAGCTATATGATTTTCTTGAACGAAAGATTTATGATGAACAACTATTTATAGAACGAACAAGTCAATTGACCAAACGCATAGAGAAGCTTCATGTATCCTTGGAAAAAGCAAAACAAGAATACGAATTTGAACTACAAAAAAAACAAGCACAGCACTCCGCTATTCCAAACATAGAGAATGTGATTGATTTATATTTTAAAACAAACAATATTGCAATGCGGAACTTCCTTTTAAAATCAATTATCGAGAAAGTTGTCTATGTTAAAGAACGGAATCAAGTACTCGATGATTTTTCAATTGAGATTTATCCAAAACTTCCTTCTATACGTTAGACCCTTTGTTGCAATCATCTTGGGTACAATAAATTCACACCATTTAAACCAAGGGCATCGTTTGTAGAAATGGCGAGAACGACTGGCTTCCAATTACGTAGCGTCGCCTTTGCCGCCATAAGTACAGGAGAATCTGTTTGAGCATTTGCAAATTTGCTCATCGAATTACCTGTTAATGGTGCAATGACCATACAATCAAGAGGAATCTTCGGTCCAAGTGGCTCTGCCTTTACAATCGTATCTATTACAGATCGACCTGTAATACTTTCGATGCGTTCAATCCACTTGGCTCCTTCTCCAAATCGTGTGTCTGTCGTTTTTAATGTGTACGAAATAACAGGGAGTACCTCGGCTCCCGCCTCAACTAATTGCTGGATATAGGGCATAACCTCTTCAAACGTACAATGAGAGCCTGTTAAACCAAACCCGATAACCTTTCCCTTTACGTTCATCATTTGTTCTCCTTTCTCGATTTCACCTCAGCCAATAAACCTGTTAACACATTCGCGAGTATTTTTCCTGCTGTTTTTGGTGCAACGATTCCTGGTAACCCCGGTGCTAAAATAGCCTTTATCCCACGTTTTTCTGCATAGCGAAAATCAGTACCTCCCGGTTTGGAAGCTAAATCGATGATTAATGTATTTGTAGGCATTCCTGCAATAACACTATTGGTCACAATTAGATGAGGAACAGTATTAATGACGATGTCAATATCTTCGACAGCCTCATGCAAGTCTTTTAAATGAAAGGGATCAAACGACATTTCTGTAATACGTGCTAAATGCTCGGAACGTCGCGCTCCTGCCTTTACCTTCGCACCTAACGCTTGAAATGCTCGTGCTACACTCATTCCCGTTCGTCCAAAGCCGAGTACAGCAACTTTTGAACCATGAATCGTATAATCTGTGTGTTGAATAACCATCATAATAGTTCCTTCTACAGTAGGAATACTGTTATAAATCGCTACATCATCACGCTCGAATAGCTTGATGAGCGATCGATTGCATGTGGTAGCTATATCGTGTAAGTATGCATTGCTAATTCCAGAATAAATTGTAAAATGGGGCGGTGTTTTTGAAATATGCTCCTTCTTCAGCACTACCTTCTCATTAGAAAATATCGTTTCAATTTGTCCCGTGTCATTCGTTCCCGCTACGGGTAGAATAACGGCATCAAGACGAGAAAATTGTACTTCATCTATCTGTTCTTTTGTAGCTCCAGTAAATCCATGATCCAGTTGATCAAATCCGACCAATGACACCTTTGCATCCAATTCAATCAGTTTGCGGATGACCTCTAATTGTCTGGCATCTCCACCGATTACTGCTATATGCATATCCGTTAGCATATCTATCTTCACCTTCTTTGCAGTCTAGTAAAGTTATCGCTTTGGTTTCAAAACATCATATGTACTGTACAAGTGCTAGGTGCTAACGAAAAGCGGAATCGGCTCGCCCAGCTCCGGAGGGCAGAGGTTCTTTCCCCTAAAAGGCGCTCTTTGCCTTTGTAGGGGGAAGGTTCTCTGAC
>NZ_JBXKMX010000227.1:0-2242 GCF_056992975.1 Ectobacillus sp.
TAACGAGTACATCGCAAAAGGAACGCTATGAGGATGTACATATGGTGAATGATGAATTACAAAAAGAAAATGAACAGTTTAAGCACACGATTCAGCAATTGAACGAAACGAGAATCACGTTAAAGGCGCGTGTGCTCGAATCAAACAATCATATGGCTACGATGTTTACGATGTTCAAGGTTCTCAATCATACCCATCCAGAGGTTGTCCTGAATGAAGCGATGAATGTACTAAAAGAATATTTCGGCACACAAAAAATTGCCATCTATACGGTTGATGACGATAAAAAATCGCTGCGAATGAAGCTTTGCTCCGAGCGGGGAAATACAACCTTTCTGCAATCCATTTTTACCGATTCGGCGACTCCGGTCATTAAACAGGTGCTAGCTGAAAATAAGCCCTTATACCGCTCGAAATCGGATACGAAGTATGCCCCTACATTAATTGGACCCGTTGTGGTACAAGAAAAGATACAATATCTTGTTTTTTTAGATGAAATCGATTTTACGAAGGTTACCTCGCAACAATTCGAGCTCTTCACCTGGTATCTTCGACTTCTCGGGGACCGTCTTGACTATGCTGAAGAACTATGGATTGCTGATCAATCGAACCGCGTCTTCCCTGGAACGAATATTTACTACCTAGCAGAATTTGAGCATTTGCTTGAAATAGAGAAAGAACGGTACGAGGAATTAGAATATCCATATTCCTACTTTGAACTGCAAATTCCGCGGCATCAGTTAGTTACAGTAAATAGCATATTACGAAAGCAACTGCGCGACATTGACATTGTTGGTTACAACGCCAATACGCAAGTCATCATGGTGCTTTTACCGGGAACGGAGGAGCAGTATTTGCCAAAGGTTAAGGAACGTGTGGCTAGAGCGATTGACGATGAACTGGCGGTGAGGGAATGATTTGGATTGTACTTTATGTTATCTATTGTTTCCTTGTCACAAAATTATTTCTCTTTTTGAAAAAAGGGATTATGAAGAAAAAAGAGGGAATTCTCGACTACGGCTGGCTCCTATCCCTTGTCTTTCCGATTATCGGGCTGCTCGCCTCTCTTATTCTCTTACTTCTACGCCCGAAACAAGTGAATAGCAGCTGGCTTCATGAATATTCCGATTATATATCCTTTCATGTACAAAACTATGAAGATATTTATGTAGCAGCGAAGCAAGATATGGATCTTACTTCTTTTTCTACGGGGATGCAACTTGAGCACGCCGATATCCAAAAGCAGCTCATCGTGCAGGTCGGGGCTGCCCCTGTTTCCAAAGAGGGGAACCTACTCAAAGCTGCCCTGCATCAAAAAGATCCGGAAACCGTTCATTACGCCGCTACAACAATCAATGTCTTACATGACCGCTACCGAAAGCAAATCGATTATTTACAAGGACAGTTTAACCAGGATACCTCGCAGCAGGACGTTGCGTTTCAATTGACATCGCATTATCTTCAATATTTAGAAAGCGAGCTCCTTTCTCCGCGGCAAATCGCAGAATTGCTCGATGAATGTACACCGATTTTTATTCGTTTTATGGATTTATTTGAAGATGTGTCTGCCTTTACCTATGCATACGGAAAGCTTCTCATGATTAGCGGGAAAATTTATGAGGCAGAAGAACAGTTTTTCTACACGATGGAAACACATCCTGACGTAGATTATGGCTATATTGGTCTGCTCGAAATCTATTATGATCAAAAAAGCTGGACGAAGCTCTTTCATATTATCGAAACATTAACGAAGCGGAATATGATTAATAACCTGCCCTACCAATACCAGCTTTTCGCAGAGCAGATAGGAGGAACCATACTTGAACAAGAGCACTAATGTCGTCATGTTGATTGCGGGAGGCTTATTATTCGTTTTCGTGCTTCTTATTACGCTATACCGCTCGGATGCCTTTTACCGAACGATTTCCGTACATAAACCAAGCTCGAGCGGGCTGCAGCTTCTTGATTCGAAGACGCCGCCGCAGGGACAGTCCACCAATCTTGTCCTTGTAGAAACGAATGATCATCTTGGAAACTTAGTTTCCTCCAACATTAAGAAAGCGATGGACTATGCGCATGTGCATTACAAAACGATTTCCGCCGAGGAAATTAAAAATCTCCAGCCTTCTCCGTATACAGGACTCATCCTTGCTGGTGAAACCCCCTCTGACCTGCCTAAGGATGACATCCAAACGTTTGTTGAGGGCGGCGGAAGACTGATTATGGCAAACCGTATGGATAC
>NZ_JBXKMX010000228.1:0-10335 GCF_056992975.1 Ectobacillus sp.
GCTACCTCTCCAATTCTACTTGATCCTTCATCCGTTTCTAATAAGTGCTTAAGTGTATCATAGCCTGTCTCCGCTTTATAATCGACAACTTTACCATTTTCAAATGTTAAAGAGAAATTATTGATTACATTCCCTGCATAATTTAACGGTTTCGTACTACTTACTACACCATTGACGCCATCCTTGTGAGGCATGGTGAAAACCTCTTCTGTAGGCATATTCGGATTGAAAATCGTACCACTTTGACTTACAGAACCACCACCAAGCCAAATATGGTCATGTGCAAGCTCAACCGTTAAATTTGTTCCTGGCGCTTCGTATACAAGCTGTTTGTATTGTTTCTCGGTTAAATATGCTGCCCTTTTCTTCAGTGTTTCATTATGTTCCTTCCATGCCGCAATTGGATTCTCTTGATCGATACGATTAATTTGGAAAATGGCTTCCCATAGCTTTTCTTCTGCTTCTTCTACAGAAACATCTGGAAATATTTTTGCAGCGGATGCTTTTGTTGGTACCGTTACAATAGACCAGCATGCTTTATCAGCCATAAGTGCACCGCGGTACTTCTGAAGTGCTGTATTTGCAGTTTTACTAGCTGCTGCAATACGTGAGGCTGGTATTCCGCTCAGTAGATCAGGATTAGGCGTATATATATTAAGAATGCAAGCACCATTTTCTACAAGTTCCTCCAGCCCTCTTGCCTTCCACATTGGATATTCTGTAAATGCTTCATCAGGTGCATTCTCATATTTAATACGTGTTAGCTCATCGTCATTCCACTCAATGTATACATGCTTCGCTCCTGCTTTATACGCTTGTTTCGCAACTAAACGAGCAAACGGCGCCGCCTCTAAAAGAGAATTGACAAGTACCGTCTGTCCAGGCTGTACATTCACGCCAACGCGAACAGCAAGCTCTGCATATTTTTCTATTTTCTCTTGAAAGTTTGACATATCTCTACCTCCATTTGTATGTACTGGCATCATAAGGAACAAATTAACAATCCTTTTCAATAGTATAGCAAACGACAGCTAAGAAGACGAATTTCATTTATTCTCTTCTTACATAGAAAAAAGGGGCGTCTCTTCAATGGAGACCGCCCCTTCTTTATTTCTTCCTACTTCTTTATAGCATCTGCTAGTTGCTTCGTTGCTTCGTACGGGGAATCCGCCAAGCTAATTGCAGAAATGACAGACACACCATCGGCACCCGCTGCCATTACTTCTCCTGCATTTCCTGCATGAATGCCACCGATTCCAACGATAGGAATGTTAAATCCATTCTTTCGCATCATTTCCAAACCTTCAGTTCCGCATGCCGGCTCCGCATCATCCTTGCTGTTTGTAGGAAAAATAGGTCCCACCCCAAAGTAATCGGCTCCGCTTGCAACGGCGCGGTGGGCCTCCTCTACGCTGTGTACAGAAACACCTAGTATCTTATCTCCTATTCTTTTTCGAACATTGTCTGCTTCTTCATCTGTTTGTCCAATATGAACACCATCCGCATCAATTGCAAGAGCCAAATCCACATCATCATTTACGATAAAAGGAACATCATTTGCTTTGCATAATGCTTGTACCTCTTTAGCAAGCCGAACTTTTTCCTCACCTATTGCAGCTCCGTTACCTTTTTCTCGAAACTGAAACATAGTAATACCGCCTTGGATCGCTTGCTCAACCACTTGTATCAGATTGGATTTACAGTTCGTACTTCCAGCAATAAAGTAGACTTGCATCATATTCCGGATTGTATTCTCATGTACTCGTGCCATTCTACTTACCTTCCTTATAGGCCCAATGATTCGTTGGACCGTGTCCGTGGCCAAGCCCAAGATTTTTTTCTATGGCAGCCTGAATGAAATCCTTTGCTACTTGGACGGCTTCCTCAACCGTTTTACCTTGTGCAAGACTTGCTGCAACTGCAGCTGCGAATGTACATCCCGTACCGTGTGTGTGCTTTGTCTCGATCTTCTTACTTGTAAAGTAGGTAAATGAAGTACCATCGAATAATAAATCAATCGCTTCATCTTCTGTATCATCATGTCCGCCCTTGATAACAACATACTTCACACCCAACTCAGAGAGCTTTCTTGCAGCTAGCTGACGCTCTTCCATCGTGGTAATTGCTATTCCTGTTATTGCCTCGGCTTCGGGAATATTTGGTGTGACTACCTTTGCAAGCGGCAACAATTCTTCCTTGAGTGCCTTCATCGCTTCTTGCTGCAGTAATGGGGCTCCCCCTTTTGCAATCATAACTGGATCAACAACGACCTGCTCCCAGCCAAACTTACGAATCTTCTCTGCAACAGTATGAATAATACTACTATCGAACAACATCCCTGTTTTGACAGCATCGACTCCAATATCACTTGCAACCGATTCAATCTGCTCAGCTACTGCAGATGGCAACATTGGATATACTCCTTGCACGCCGAGTGTATTTTGTGCTGTTACAGCTGTTATAGCAGACATTCCGAACACCTTTAGCTCCTGAAATGTCTTTAAGTCTGCTTGTATTCCAGCACCGCCGCCGCTATCAGACCCTGCAATGGTTAATGCTCTATATACCATTTGGCATCCTCCTTACTTAATGTTACCGTATTTTATCACGTCAGTTGGTTCAACAAGAGCCAACTGATTTAGAAATTCAATTTGAAAGCTTCCTGGAACTTCCCCTGATTTAGCTAGCGCCAACTCAGCTGCTACCTCATAGCTAGTAAGAGCTGCAATCGCAGCTGCTACATAATCCTGTTCCACTGCTGCAAATGCTCCAACAACAGCAGTAAGTAAGCAACCCGTTCCTGTTACTTTTGTTAAGATTGAGTGTCCATTTTCAATAGTATACGTTTCTGTACCATTCGACACAACATCTAGTTTACCAGTAATCGCAACTGTTGTATGCAATTGCTTCGCAGCCTTTTCTGCTAATTCTACAATATTTAAATCGCCTTCTCCGGCGTCAACGCCTTTAATTTCCCATTTCTCTCCAATTACATTTGCGATTTCGGCTGCATTTCCGCGTATGACAGCAAGGTCTAGTTCTTTCGCTAAAAGACGTGCTGTTTCTGTACGGTACGGGGTTGCTCCTGCACCAACAGGATCGAAAATAACAGGTGTATTCGCTTCATTTGCTGCCTTCCCAGCCATCAGCATAACTTCCACCATATTTGCGTTGATTGTTCCCATATTTAAAACGATACTACCCGCCATTCTTGCAATATCTGCAACCTCTTCTTTTGCATCTGCCATAAACGGAGATGCGCCGAGTGCAAGCAGACCATTCGCAGAAAAGTTTGCCACTACAATATTCGTAATATTGTGTACGAGTGGATTTACCTCACGTACTTTAGTTAGAATCCTTGCTATTTTTGCTACATCCATTCTTCTTCATCCCTTCTACACTTTTTTACCAACGTAAAAAAACACTCTGCGTATGCAAAGTGTTTTGAATAGGTTCAATTCACAATCCCTACGCTGGCATTATCCAACAGGTTCAAGCGGTCTACGACAGATTAGTCGTACTCTCAGCCTACTTCCATAGGCTCCCGAATCTATTTTCCTTCATTCCCGAATCACAGGGAACACGATAATAACTCATTTTCTAACTTTCTAGTAAATTTTACTCGCATGTTCAGAAAAATTCAAGAAAATATGATTCTGTGATTATAGAAGAAGGACGCCCTGCCAAGCAGGACGCCCTTCTAATTCTAGCAATATTAGAATTTTTCTTGATATTGTTCAAGTTCCCAAGTGTGTACAGAAGTTCTGTAGCTATCCCACTCAGCTTTTTTAGCTGCTACGTATTCGTTGTATACGTGTTCACCTAGTGTTGCTTTACCAATATCACCAGCTTCAAGTGCTGCAATCGCACCTTCTAAGCTTCCTGGTAAATTATCAATACCAAGTTCTTCACGTTTTTCATTGCTCATGTGGAAGATATCTGCATCAATTGCTGCTGGAGCTGTTAAACCTTTTTCAATTCCGTCTAGACCAGCAGCTGCAACTACTGCATATGCAAGATATGGATTTGCAGATGGATCTGGGCAACGAAGTTCAACACGAGTAGCTACGCCGCGTTTAGCAGGGATACGAATTAAGGCAGAACGGTTAGATGCTGACCATGCGATGTAGCAAGGTGCTTCATAACCAGGTACAAGACGTTTGTAAGAGTTTACTAGTGGATTTGTTACGGCTACAAAACTCTTTACATTTGTTAATACACCTGCGATAAATGCATATGCATCTTTTGATAATTGTGCTTCATCACTTGGATCAAAGAATGCATTTTCTCCGTCTTTAAAGAAAGACATGTTAACGTGCATTCCAGAACCATTAATACCAAATACCGGTTTTGGCATAAACGTAGCATGTAAGCCAAATTGGCTTGCAATTGTTTTAACAACCCATTTATATGTTGTTGCTTTATCAGCTGCACCTAGTACATCTGCATATTTGAAGCCAATTTCATGTTGGCCTATTGCCACTTCATGGTGAGAAGCTTCAATAGTGAAGCCCATAGCTTTTAGTGCACGGAAAATTTCTAAACGAACGCGTGCACCAAGGTCTTTAGGAGACGTTTCGAAATAATCACCGTTATCTTGTGTAATAGTAGTTGCTTTACCACTATCGTCTGTTTTAAATAAGAAGAATTCTAGTTCAGGTCCAACAGAAATTGTATATCCCTTTTCAGCAGCTTTGTCGACCGTACGTTGTAGTACGTTACGAGTGTCACCTTCGAATGAAGTACCATCTGGGTTTTTCGCACTACAGATAAAACGAGCTTCAGCATATCCTTCTTCTACAGACCAAGGAAGAACTGCAAATGTAGTTAAATCTGGTTCTAAATATAAATCTGAACGATTAATTGGAGAGAAACCTGCAATAGAAGAACCATCAAACATAATCTTACCTTCTACTACATCATCTAATTGTTCAACTGTTACGGTTACTTGTTTTAAAATTCCTTCCATATCTACAAATTGCAAATGAAGAAGCTCAACGCTCTTCGATTCAATGATTTCTTTAATTTCATCAACAATAGAACCTTCAGTAGTTCCAGTTACATATAGCTGTGTCATGATATGAAACCTCCCGTTTTCCCGTTATATTATCTAACATGATTTTATTATAGACTATCTATTTTATATTTTACAATACATTTATTTAAAATTTTTTCAGAATCTTCGGTATTTGTTGTCCATTATATCATAACTTACTTGAATCCGTTTTCAAAAACAGCAAAAAAACGAAAGAACATGGACTTTTCTTGTTCTTTCGTTTTGATTTATTGTATGAATTTAGTAGTTAATCCTTCCTTTTCTAATTGACCCATAATTTTTTTAATATGCTTTCGATCATTTGTTTCCAACGAAATTTGTAATTCAGCATACCCTGGTAGAACATGTTTCCCAATACGTTGATGCGTAACCTCTAAAACATTTCCTTCCATTTCCGCTATAACTTGTAATATTTTCTCCAATTCTCCAGGCTTGTCGCGAATCATTGTAGAGAATTGAACAAATCGACCTGCCTCTGCCATACCATACTCTATAATTCGCGATACAAAATTTATATCTACATTTCCCCCACTTAAAATCGCAACTACCTTTTTTTCTGTGAGTGATGTTTTGTGATAAAGCAAGGCTGCAAGCGAACTCGCCCCTGCCCCCTCTACAAGAAGCTTGTTCCGTTCCATTAATAGCAGCATGGAGCGAGCAATTTCCATTTCATCTACACATACAATATCATCTACATACTTTCTAATAAGTTCAAAGGTTATATCGCCTGGCCGTTTCACAGCAATACCATCTGCCATTGTTGGCGACATATTCACAGATACCACCTTATTTGCAAGTAACGATTGTTTCATACTCGGGCATGCCATTGTTTGTACCCCATATACTTGAATGCTAGGATTTAGTTCTTTAACCGCAAGAGCAACTCCCGCGATAAGACCACCACCTCCTACTGGACAGAAAACCGCATCTATATCTGGAATTTGTTGCATTAACTCTAGACCTAGCGTTCCCTGACCCGCAATTACTGCCTCATCATCAAACGGGTGAATAAAGACATATCCCGTTTGTTTTTGTAGTTCCTTTGCATATGAAAGTGCTTCATCTACCGAATCCCCATGAAGAATGACATCTGCTCCATACTGTCTTGTTGCTTGTATTTTACTTAATGAAGCTCCTTTTGGCATGACGATTGTACAAGGAACATGTAATATACTACTAGAATACGCAACCCCTTGGGCATGATTTCCTGCTGAAGCTGCAATAATGCCCGTTTGTAGCTTTTCTTTCGGTATCGACATTAATTTAGTAAAAGATCCTCGTACTTTAAATGATCCTGTTTTTTGTAAATTTTCAAGTTTTATGCACACATTATTGTTTGCAAGCTGACTGAATGTTTTGGAATAATCGACAGGGGTAGTATGTACAATCCCCTCCATTCCTGCACGTGCTCGTACTAAATCTGCTATTGAAAGCATAAAAAAACCTCCCCTTTCACTACTTCTAGTGTATTGCAAAGGGAGAGATACTTATTCAGATGACTTCAATTAATATCCTGCTTGTATCGTTACACGGTTTAGAAGGGGCTCCTCTTTCTCTAAACGGGAAAGTGTTTCTAAAAAGCAATCGACTGCTTCTTCCGGTGAAGTCACTGCTGAAATATGAGGTGTGATTGTAACACACGGATGCATCCAAAATGGGGATTGTTCTGGGAGCGGCTCATTTGTAAACACATCTAGAATAGCATGCCGTACATGACCCTTTTCAAGTGCCTCCAAAAGAGCGCTATCCTCCACTGTTTTCCCCCGACCTACATTGATAAATCCTGCCTGACGAAGCTTGCTAAAGAAGGAATAAGAAAAGTAGTGATAAGTATCTTGCGTAAGCGGAAGAGTCGTAATAATCCAATCTACACTTGGTAGTATTTGATCTAATTCACGTAAGGAAACGGTTTGTTGAAAATACGGAGCTTCCTTACCTGTTCGAGAAACTCCAATCACCTTTACTCCGAAAAAGGATAATGTTCTTGCGATTTCTTGTCCAATTACTCCTGTACCGAATATAATAACTGTTTGTGACGCAAGCAAGCCTGGCTCATGCACATCCCAGCGTTTTTGTTGCTGCGCACTCTCAAACGACATATGAGCTTGTAAATCACGCAACAAATAGCTTAAGCAGTATTCGCTAATTCGATTTCCAAAGGAGCATATAGTCCGAGTAAGTAGAACGTCTTCCTTCCATTGTTGGTTAAATAAGAAACTGTCTACACCTGCTCCTAATGCATGTACCCATTTTAAAGAGGAAAGATCAAATTGCGGCGTAGGACGAAATCCAACAAAGGCATCAGCCCATTCGAAATCCTCGGTTGTTATATCTTCTTCAGACACATATCGGAACTGTTTTTTTATCCCTTTTTCGCGGATAATCCGTTCCATATCCTCCAGTATTTTTCCTGATAATAAGATGTTTTCAATAATCATAGCTCTACACCCCCATATAAAAAAGCTTATGTATTGTAGCTTTTACTAGGATCCAGTAATACAAAAAAACAGATAGGTATGCATGAATGAAGATGTTTACAGCTAGCATCCGCTCATTCCAGTCTACAATATTACTCACCATTACGATTAGCATACATAGAGCTGCTATTCGAATGAGCTTTCTATTAAACTTGATTTATTCTTCATTCAATAGTAAATCCTTTATTATAAATATGATGGACTCATAGTCGAATCATACCTATATGACCAATTCTAGTCAATCTCATATCGTTTACATTTTTCATAGAAACTTGTTTTTCCAATGCGAAGAAGCTTTGCTGCCAATTGTTTATTTCCCTTCGCCTGCTGGAGGGCATGTCGCACTGCACATTTCTCTGCGTCCATTAACCTTTGTTTTAACGGCTTTACTTCAGTTTCTTGCTCTGGTGTTTCAGACAACTGACTAGGTTTATCGACCATATAAAGTGGTAAATGGGACAACCGAATAACATTTTCATCAAGAACATTGACGGCCCGTTCTAATACATTTTCTAATTCACGCACGTTCCCAGGCCAAGAATGTCCCTTTAATTTAGCAACTACTTCATCAGACAAAACAATAGCTTGCCGGTTAAACGTACGTTCCAGCTTTTGTAGCAAGGCTTTAGCTACTCGTTCAATATCCGTTCTCCGTTCACGCAAGGGAGGAATTTCAATTTTCATAACATGTAGTCGATAGTATAAATCCTGTCGAAATGTTCCATTTTCCACCATTTTCTCGAGATTTCGATGCGTAGCAGCGATAATTCGAACATCAATTGAAATGGGAGCTTGTCCGCCTATTTTTTCAATTTCTCTTTCTTGTAAAACGCGTAGGAGCTTACTTTGCATGGAAAGTGGCATGTCTCCAATTTCATCTAGAAAAATAGTACCTCTATGCGCTAACTCAAATTTTCCTTTTTTCCCACCTTTGCGTGCGCCTGTGAAAGCTCCGTCCACGTAACCGAATAGTTCAGATTCGAGAAGATTCTCCGGAATGGAGGCACAATTCACACGAACAAGCGGAAACGAACTTCGCGGACTAGTTCCATGTATAGCATGAGCAAATAATTCTTTTCCTGTACCCGATTCACCTACTAATAGAACAGCAGACTTACTACCAGCAACCCGCTGGGCGAGCCGTTTTGTCTCTCGAAATAATGAATGCTCTCCAATTAAATCATTGAAGCTATATTTACTTTGTAATTCTTTTTGCAAACGGTTTTTATAATACTTTAATTCTTCTAAAATAGGTTGTACTTTTTCAGAGTAGTTCATCCAATCTTCAGAGTTGCGAAACATAACCGTACCAACCGCACCAACGAGTTCTCCTTTCACAATTAAAGGATAGCGATTCGCAATCATTTCTTTTCCTTTAATAAAATGAATGGACGCCTCTTCAGATTTA
This sequence comes from Ectobacillus sp., assembly GCF_056992975.1. NCBI lineage: Bacteria > Bacillati > Bacillota > Bacilli > Caryophanales > Bacillaceae > Ectobacillus > Ectobacillus sp. Next base: position 8,942 of record NZ_JBXKMX010000228.1, read on the forward strand.
CCCGTTTTCATGACGATATGCATTCTCGTATTTTCAATTACATCTTGTACATCTCTGCCAAGTGCATCCTCAACCGTCGTTTGTAAATAATCACAATATGCGCTATTTATGTATCGAATCATTCCCTTTATATCAACAACAACAATCCATTCTGCTGCAACATTCAATACTTCTTCAAGCCATTCATAAGGAAACAGATTTTGGGTATGCACACTTCTCATTCCCTTCATACAATAAAGTGAAACTTCCATCAGTGGTCCCCCACTGATGGTTAGCCCGACCAATCGGGCTTTTACGGGCAGTTTGACCCCCACTTAGCCTTTTTTGATTTTCAACAGCCTTGAAGTGGGGGTCTTACTGACCGTTAATGCGGGATAAAGAACATTATTCCAATTTAATACATCATACTACAATAATAACAAAAAAAGTAAGAGGATGATACCTAAGGCATCATCCTCTTACTTCTTATTGTGCTACATAGCCCCCATCGATCACAACTGCTTGCCCCGTTATGCCTTTTCCTTTCTCACTGGCTAAAAACACGGCATAATCTGCTACTTCTTGGACGGAAAGAAGTCTTCTTTGAGGGACTAGCGGATAAATAACTTGTTCAAGAACTTCTTCTAGTGGTACATTTCTTGTTCTTGCTAAATCTGACAATTGATTTTGCACAAGAGGTGTATTAACATATCCTGGGCAAAGCGCATTCACGGTAATGCCGTGGGCTGCTCCTTCTAAAGCAGCTACCTTTGTCAGCCCTATGACACCGTGCTTTGCGCTATTATAGGCTGCCTTTCCTGCAAATCCGACTAATCCATTTATGGATGCCATATTAATGACACGGCCGTACCCCCTAGCTTTAAAAATCGGAAATGCTTGCTTAATGCCAATAAAGGAGGCGGTTAACATCACTTTAATAAGCAATTCAAATTTTTCTGTTGGAAATTCCTCGATTGGGGATACATACTGAAGACCAGCGTTATTTACAAGAATATCCAATCTTCCAAATTCAAGCAACGCTGTCTCGAAGCTTTCCTTTACCTTTTCTTCATTCGTTACATCACAGGCAATCGCAATCGCGTTTCCCCCTTCTTCGCGAATCCATTGTGCAGCATTCTCTGCCGCATCCTTATTTAGATCAACAATAACGATGTTTGCCCCTTCCTTGGAAAACGAACGAGCAATTTCTAATCCAATTCCACTTGCAGCTCCTGTAATCAGTGCCACTTGATTTTCTAATGTAGCCAAATCATAATCCCTCCTTATAATACCGAAACACCAATTTGTACATTAGGGCTAATAAAAAAGCTAGCTTCTGTTTTATTCATTACTTCCTCTACTGTTACCCCTTCAGATGTTTCTACTAAAACCATTCCTTCTTGTGTAAAATCAAA
>NZ_JBXKMX010000229.1:0-20419 GCF_056992975.1 Ectobacillus sp.
TATTATGTCCAAGTGGGAAAAACAGTATGATGACAAAGTGGCAACGAAGTATTTAGAAGAAATCAAGCATGCATCTTAATAAATAGATAACAAGAGGCCTCACGCACAACAGCGTGAGGCTTTTTTGTGTTATAGTCCTAGCACTCCTCGGTCTAAGGTCTGATACAAAAACCATCCTTCCGCCAGTTATGGTGAGGCTTCATTCTCGGTAAGATAAAGATATCAAAACGAAGGGAGGCTGAGTGTAGTGAAAAATATTCTATTCTTTATAGGAGCTGGCTTATTAACGTTGGTAGCTTTAGGAAGTGTTGGACATATTGATTTTCTTGGTTTAGGAATTGCTCTGTTATATTGGAGCTTTCGTTCATTTTTAAAAGCAGACTCTGTACTAAGCAAGATTGGATGGAGCTTACTTGGAGTTGTTTCGTTTATGTTGATACTCGGTAATGTACCAGGACTAGTAGGAATTGGCGCTGTGCTACTGTTGTTTCTGTTGTATCGTAAGTGGAAAACGAATAAAAAGCAGGATAAAGAGTATCATTCGTACCATCATTTTGATGAAGAATGGGACAAGATCATGGCAAAAAAATAAATTGTGGAGAGGAAGATTATTATGAAACGTTCTGTCTTTTCAAGGGTAAGAGATGTTGTGTTAGCGGATGTACACCAGTTACTAGATGAGCAAGAAAAGAAAAATCCGATTGCTCTTTTAAATCAATATGTCCGAGATGGAGAAGGAGAGGTTCGAAAAATCGAGAAATTAATCGAACGTCAACAGGTCTTAAAAACTAACTTCTTTAAAGAGCTAGAAGATGCACGGTATATGGAGAAAAAACGTAGTCATCAAGCTGTCATTGCAGGAGATGCAGGAGAAAAGGAATTGGAGGATCGAGCTCTTAAGGAAGCGGGATACTATAAACAGCAAGCTGACCGATTAGCGACTTTGTACGATACATCTATCGAACAAATTGATTCCTTGCAACAACGTTTACAAGAAATGAAGAATAAGTTAAAGGAAATGCATACGAAGCGAATGGAACTAATGGCGCGTGAGAATGTCGCACACGCAAATCGTCGTATGAATGATACACTTACGAAAATTTCGGACAACAGTCCATTTTTACGGTTTGAAGAAATTGAACAATACATTTCAAATCTAGAACAGCGGATAAATGAAGATTACAAGCGAGATACGTTTGATGCAAAGATTGCAAAGCTAGAGAAAGAGAGAAGCGCATCACTAGGGAAATAGGGTATATGGAATATGCGTCATATGATATAGTAAAAAGGAAAAGGTATTGGGAGTCCATACCTTTTCTTCACTATGTAAAAGAGGAGGAGGAGCATGAAAAAACCACATTCAAAAACGCAAATAATCGGAATTTTTACGATTATTTTTGCAATAGGTATGTTAATAGACATTATATTTCATCGTTTTCAGCCAGCAGGCCTTATTATTTCAATTGTTCTCCTCATCCTCGGTCGACATTTCCGAAAAAAAGGCCATCGTATTCGTGGGAATGTATTGCTTGTTCTTGGTGCGTTTTCTTTGATAAGTACTATTTTCTCTTCTACGGCGTTTCAAATGCTGTTTGTTGGTTTGTTAGTTTTCGTAGGCTATCACCTGTATACAAGTAGACAACATCCGTCATCAATTCAAGTAGAGTTGAAAGATGATATTCAAAGTGAACGAATCATACGGCATGAGCCATTTCTAAAAAGTATGTTAATTGGAAATTATCGAATGATGAATCATACCTTCGAGCTACATGACATTAATATTCGCTACGGGCTCGGGGACATTGTGATTGATCTTACTACTGCAATGATTCCCGAGGGAGAAACCGTAATTATCATACATGGTCTTGTTGGTAATATAAGTCTATATGTCCCCTATGATTTAGAGCTTTCAGTGCACCATTCAGTAGTGGTTGGAAACATGTTCATACTGGGAGAAGAGGAAAAGGGATTTAATCAAAGTTTGATTCTTAGGACAGAAGGATATGTGTATGCATCGAGAAAAATTAAAATTATTTCTTCGCTTATTGTAGGGGATACAGAGGTGAGATATGCATAAGCAGCATAGCATTTCCTCTATATATTTTAACTACTCGTTAATGCTCAGCTTTATTGTTTCTTTGCTTGCAACGGTTGTATATACATGGCAAAGTGGCCAAACCATGTATCATTTTCTCTTTGAACAAAAGGTCGCAACAATTCCAGTTGTATTATTTGTAGTAGGAAGCAGCTGCTTGTTTGGAATCGCAATTGGCTATGCTATTAGCCAATTGATGAAACGACGTGTTCATGAACTTTCCGTTTCCTTATTGGCATTGGAAAGGGGAAATTACCGCGCAGAAACCGTTTTTTCTGAACATGATGAGTTTGGTGAAATTATAAATCGTATCACAGAACTTGGGAAACGATTTGAGGAGCAGGCGCGTTTGTTTCAAAAACTAACGAACGAACGAGCATCGTGGAGCGAGGAAATGAAGCAAGAGGCTATTTCACAGGAACGACAACGATTAGCAAGGGAATTACATGATTCGGTGAGTCAACAGCTTTTTGCTATGTCAATGATGATGTCTGCGATTAATGAACAACAAAACACATTTTCTGATGAAACGCGAGGGCAGCTATCGTTAGTAGAAACGATGATTGTGAATGCACAATCTGAAATGCGGGCCTTACTCCTTCATTTGCGCCCTGTACAGCTTGAAGGGAAAAATCTTGAAGAAGGGATTCATGAACTGTTAACTGAGTTATCTGCAAAGCAACAGATGAAAATTGATTGGCATGTGGAATCCATTGCACTAGAAAAAGGAGTCGAAGATCATCTGTTTCGCATTATCCAAGAGGTGATATCAAACACATTGCGCCATTCTAAAGCAAAGCATATGGAGCTTCGCCTGCGAAGAATAGAGGGGTATGCGCTATTAAAATTGTTTGACGATGGAGTGGGGTTCGATGTAAATGTTCGTAAAGCGGGGTCCTACGGTCTTTCTTCTATCCAAGAACGTGTACAAGAAATTGGTGGCTTGCTAAAAATAATGAGTTTGCCAAACAAAGGGACGCAAATAGAGGTAAAGGTTCCTATTATAAGAAGTGAGGAGATGACAAGATGATTACCGTGTTGCTTGTAGATGATCATGAAATGGTTCGGTTAGGAGTAAGTAGTTATTTATCTACTCAGCCGGATATTGAAGTAGTAGCAGAAGCAGAAGATGGGAAAAAAGGAGTGGAACTCGCGCTTCGTCTGCGCCCTAATATTATTTTAATGGATTTAGTAATGGAAAAAATGGATGGGATTGAAGCAACAAGGGAAATTATAAAACAATGGCCTGAAGCGAAAATCGTCGTCGTAACAAGTTTTTTAGATGATGAGAAATTGTATCCTGTAATTGAGGCAGGAGCAATCAGTTATTTATTAAAAACATCACGTGCAAGCGATATTGCAAATGCGGTTCGTGCAACGTATAACGGAAACTCCATTCTTGAACCGAAAGTAACGGGGAAAATGATGTCAAAAATGAGACAAAAGGATGTCCATCAGCTTCATGAGGATTTAACTGAGCGTGAGTTGGAAATATTACTGCTAATGACTGAAGGGAAGTCGAATCAAGACATTTCAAGCGAATTATTTATTACGGTAAAGACCGTAAAAACACATGTGAGTAATATATTAAATAAGTTGAACGTAAGTGACCGAACGCAGGCGGTTATTTATGCATTTCGCCATCAAGTAACGAAGTAGACCTCATCACCACTATATAAAGTTATCTCACGAATTTTGTAAAATTAGAAAATAGAGGATATGGCCAAGTATCTCCGACATACATTTAGAGTGACTAAACTCAATGGTTATGAAAAGGAGTGAACGGAAATGTATGATCCGAATTGGCATTACAACCGGCCACAACCATCTCAGCCAAGTTCTTTCCCTCCCTATCTACCCGGTCAAGGTGGCGGATATCCACCTTATCCGCCAGGTCAAGGCGGCGGATTTCCCCCGTACCCGCCAGGTCAGGGAGGAGGATACCCTTCGTATCCACCAGGTAGTGGTTCGATGCAAGCGGGTCCACCGCAATCGCCTCCTCCAGCAACAATTCCACCTAAGCCACAACTAACAACTTATGCAGTTGATCCAGGAGCCATTCGGCGTTGCTTATATCGTTACACATATGTGTGGTTAACCACGGGTCGAAATTTTTGGTTTTATCCTGTGTTTTTAGGACGTGATTCCATTGCTGGATACCGCTGGAGTCCTAGTCGCTATCGTTGGATATATACTGGTTATGATTTGCGAATGATTGAACATTTTCAATGTACGTAATAGCTTCCGATAGGAGGCTATTTTTTTACGGGAAAAAGTATACATAAAATAATATTATATAGTTTGATAAATTAGAATTTTTTAAAAAGAAGGAAGGAATTTTCCCTTTTTTCTAGAAAATAGTAATACAATCCATTTTATGGATGAAATTATATAAAGAGGTGAAGGCAGTGTTCATTGCCGGTCTGTTACTTGTTGCTAGTACGGTCGTATTCTTTGTATATTATGTTTATTTTCGGTCATGGAAGCAAGTGGGTGTATTGCTTAGTGGGAAGGGAAACCTAGCTAGACAATCTCATTTCTTAGTATGTTCAAAGTGTGGTCGTGCTCATGCTAGACATGGAGGATACCAGGAATGCTGTGGAAACCGTTTATAAACTAGGAGAGCCCTCTACTATTAGGGCTCTCGTTTGTTTATCCCGCATTAATAGAGTGTATGCACAAAATTAGGATGGTGGAGAATGAAGCGAGTGCTTTGTTTGCTATATGTCATATTGCTAGTAGCGTGTAGTTCGGCTGCGATAGGAGAAAAGACGATGAGTGCTACGAAACACAACGATATACCCAATCAGATTATTGTTACGAAATCAAGCAATACAAACGATGTAAAGACAATTAAAGACGAGTTAGAAAGGGAAGTTATTATACAAATCCTTACATATGCAAAGATACATAATGAAAACATAGAGTTAAAACAACCATCATATATTGTACAAGTATATACTTCTTCAGGTGAACAAACATACCATGTTTGGTTCAATAAGGAAGAAAAGACCGGTTACGCCAAAAAGGTAGGGGAAGAAAATAAACTAATTTCATTAAATGATGAAGAAACAGAAAAGCTGATAGAATTGTTTACATACAATTTATCTCTTCCAGGGGGAAGTGAAGGGCAAGAATCTCCTCCTATAGGTAAGAACGATTTTCAAATTACAAGATTTATCATACATGCACTGCAACAATCACAATCAATTACCTATAAGATCACATATCGGATATCAGATGCATTATACGATGATTTATCTGCGCAACAAACGTACTATATACAGCTTATTTTTCCACAAAAGGTGCAAAATATTATTGGTATGAAGGAGAGTGGAGCAATTCCAGGAGAAATCCTAAAAAAAGGTCAAAAAGAATATAACGTCCAGATTGATGTACCTGCACAACAGATTACACAATCACAAAAGCAAGCAATTTCTTTGTATTATGATAACTATGATTTAGTTTTGATGGACAAGGATTATAAGTCAAAAGGGATATTCCATAATATTATACAAATTGTAAAGCAATACGGCGCCAAAATGGATCTACAACCATGAAAAACGAGACTCGATGTTATCCGAGTCTCGTTTTTCGTACAATTAAATAACCGATTAAACATGCGATGGATAAGGGAAGCCAAAATCCTGGTGAGAATAAGGGTTGCTGATCATCGAATTGAAGCCAGTCAATCGACAAAAAGCTCCCAACAGCATATAGAATACATACAGATGCAAGAAATGAAAGAAGTCCCATAACAATTAATTGAAGCTTCATCATATCACCTCCTTTTCCATAGTATGGGTCAAAAAAGGTAAATCAAACGTTAATTTATAAAAAAATACATTGTGAAATGATATATGGTATGGGTTTTATATTGAATGATGGGGATTGTCGAAAATAAAAGAAAGTTTTTGAAAGGGAAAACATAATTCTTCACGAATATCACATATATGACAATATAAGGTAATATATGCATATGAAATTATAGTGCTAGATAAGGAGTTTAACAAATGAAGAGAACCTTACGCATAATTGGTGTTATCATGCTGATGGCAGTTACCTTTCTTTTATTAACTAACTTATTTATGTACATAGCAAATCGGCCGATTGCTAATCCAGCTGCGGTACATGTAAAAGTAGAGGAAGAAGAGTCAGTAAAGCATTTTATTGCAAAAACACATGAAAGTTTGAATGGTTTTTTAAACTATGGGAAATCCGATCGATATACAGAAGGGGATTGGAAATATATCAAGCAATGGTTTCAAAGTCACGAATCAGAGTTAAGGGAATTTGATAAACAAGTGAAAAATGAAAAATTAAAGCGAGATATAAAAAGAAGTTACGAATTAACAAAAAACGGCATAGAAACTAATAATATGCAGAATGTTATATATGGTCACCGTATTTATCATGATTTAGATATTATAATCAATAATTATCAAAAAGAACAGAATATTTGGGGCGTAACCGAATTTGGAAATGGAGCAAATATTAAAGTGGTTGAAGATGAAATCGTAAAACTTAATAAGAATGTCTAGGTAAAAACGAGCAGGGATTAAAGGCTGCTCGTTTTCATTTGTTCACGAAGTAATCGGTTTACTGTCTCACGTCTTAGGCCAACAAGTTGTGCAATTTCTGTTTGTGTAAGAATATCATATACAGGGATGTTTCCTAAATAAGTAGAAAACCACTGTTGTAGGCGTTCGATGCGTTCTTTTGAGCTAACAGTTGTAAGTTGGTCGATCCGCTCTTGCATCATTCGAAGCTTTGATTGGAGCTGCAAAGCAACATTTTCGTATGCGAGAGGTTCTTGTTGTAGTTGTTCATACCATTGCTGGGGGGAAATCGGTTCTGCTTCCGTTTTCACAAGGGCAACGGCTGTTCCGTGATACTCTTTAGGAGAAAGTAAAGAATGGTGCGGAATCATCTCCCCTGGAACAATGATGTTGAATAAAAAGGGTGTCCCATCTTCCTGCAGGCGTACTACTTTCAGTAGACCACTAGTAATATGATAGAGAGGTCCCTCTTCTCCTTGTCGAAATAATATGTCTCCTTTATGTAGAATCAACGTATGTACACCTCTTTATTTTTCTAATCGACATGTGTCCGTACAACTTTAATACCCCGAAAGGAAGTTTCACTTTCTTTTTTGGCTACTGTTTGATAGTATACTGTGTAGTGTATAAATCTGCAAGGTATTAGGGGGATTAGTATGTTCGAGAGAATGTTGGTTGATGCGAAGCTTCCGCAAAATGCTGTGATTCGTGTGGAAGAAATGAAAGGCGGAATTGTTTTATCCGTTGAAATGGAAGGCCAAATCATTTTCACAATGGCATATGATGAAGTGGATGAAAGTTACGGTGTATTATATGATCGTAATGATAAACGTGCACGACAAGTACACGATGATTTAATAGGATGGAAGCTTCTACATTAATGATATAATAGAAATATATCTGTATTTTGATTGTAAAACGTATGTAATCTGTTTTTAACCTATTTCTTCTCTATTTCGTTTATGATGTATGTAGGAAATGAAGAGATGGGGGAATATGATGGCACAAAAATGGTATGCTACAAACTTATTTTTACTATTTGCCTTTTTAATCATTCTTATACCTTTTGGAATGTTTTTATATAAATGTTTGTATTAAAAAACGAACGATATGATTATATTTGTATAATCGTATCGTTCGTTTTTGTTTATTAAAGAAATAAATGCGATATATATTTGTATTTCTAAATTTTTTATTACGAAATTAGTATGTGTAAGACGTAATAAAGTGCAGCGGCAAGGAAGGCAGATAACGGAAGTGTAATAAACCAAGTAATTATAATACGTTGTGCGGTTTTCCACTGTACACCCTTCATTCGCTGCGACGAGCCAACTCCTAGAACGGCAGAGGAGATGACATGGGTTGTACTAACAGGCAAATGAATCATAGTCGCAGTGAAAATAATTGAAGCCCCTGTTATATCTGCTGCTACTCCGTGAACAGGACGAATTTTCATTAATTTACTACCTACTGTTTTAATAATTCGCCAGCCACCCACAAATGTCCCAAGGCCCATTGCAAGTGCACAAGATAACTGTACCCACACGGGAATATTATCAGTCGAAATATATCCACCTGTGAGAAGTGCTAATGTAATGATTCCCATTGATTTTTGTGCATCGTTTGTTCCGTGCGTATATGCTTGTAAAGCAGCTGTTACGATTTGAACATAACGGAAACGTCGATTTGTTTTCATTAGGTCCAAGTTACGAAAAATCAATTTGATAATCAGGAAAACTATATATCCTAATGCATAAGCGAGAATAGGTGAAATGATGAGTGATTCAATGATTTTTAGAAAGCCTTTAAAATTTACAGCATTCACACCAGACGCGACAATAGCCGACCCAGCAATCGCACCAATAATAGCGTGAGAGGAGCTACTTGGAATTCCGAAATACCATGTAATTAGGTTCCAACATATTGCTGCAAGCAGTGCAGCGATAATAACGAGAGACCCATTTTGAAGTTTAAATGGATCAACAATACCACTTGAGATGGTTTTTGCAACTCCGGTGAATGACATTGCACCAATGATGTTCATAAATGCTGCAAGTGTAATAGCTTGACGAGGTGTTAAAGCCTTCGTTGAAACGGCCGTTGCAACGGCATTAGCTGTATCGTGGAAGCCATTTATGAAATCAAATAAAATAGCTCCCAGTACAATAAAGATGGTTAACACAAACAGAGCGCTCATTGTATATTATGTACTCCTTACTATGCATTTTTCATTACAATGAATTCAAGTACGTTTGCCACATGTTGGCAGGATTTCGCTAGCTTATTCCATGTCTCATATATTTCTTTATATTTCATTAACGTAATTGGATTTTTCTCGTGTAAAAAAAGGCTGTGTAATGCTTCGCGAAGAATATCTGTACATGTTGATTCGTAATCTTTCATTTTAATTGCGTTGGTTCGAATTTCAAGAAACTTCATTGACTGAATACGTTTGAGTGCAGCATCCATTTCACAAGTACAAGCATAAATTGTAGAATTTAATCGATTCATATTCTGATTTGTTCGTGTAAGTTCAAATATTTCAAATTGGGCAGCGCATAATTCAAGGTTGTCAAGTATATCATCCATGCTCATAGCCAATTGTAGTATGTCTTCACGCTCAATGGGAGTTATAAATACTTTATTTAGTTCAATAATTAGTTCATGGATAAATGTATCACCTTTTGTTTCGTATTCCTTCATTCGTTTTGAAATTCTCCTTACTTCACTAGGAGTATCTAATTTATATTCCATAAAAAATTGTGCACTTTCTTTTACATTTTCTGAAATGTTGGAAAGTAGTGTAAAACATTTATCTTTTCTATTAAGAAAACTCATATGGTAACCTCCACCAAAATTAGTCGATTCATTGCATTGGCTTATCAATTCTACCAAAAAATGTGCCACATAAGATAAAAAAATTAATAAATTAACAAAAATTTAATAATATATATGTAGAAAAATTAGCAAAACAATGAATAATTTACAATAAAAAATCTATTGTAAAATGAAGGACTATCTCCGATAAGGAATAGTCCTTCATTTCTCCCTTAAAATTTCCAACTAATATTTTGAACGTGGAAAATAGGAATGAGTACAATATCTTTGTTGACGGTAAGAATCATGTATTGTTGATCTCGTCCTTCTAATACCCCGATGACTTTTTGCGGACCTCCGCGATTGATTTGAATTTCTTCTCCTCGTAAGCAATCAATAATTTGTGTAAAGGTTCTACCGTAGAGTATAGGTGCCTTTTTATTTTCCTTGCTGTCTTTATCTTTATTATTAGATTTGCTTTGTTTCTCTTTCTTGTTTTCTTCTTCTTTCTTATTCCCGCTACCTTTATCATTAGATTTGCTTTGTTTCTCTTTCTTGTTTTCTTTTTCTTTCTTATTCTCGCTACCTTTATCATTAGATTTGCTTTGTTTATTTTCTTCTGAATTCTCATCTTCTTCATTACTTAGTAGCAGTGTGAAACTTTTTATGTGATGGAGTTGGTAGTAGTGAATCTCATTTTCACTCTCTAAAGCGCAGAAGTCTAAACCAATTTTTACGAGCTTGCCTTTTCCTGATTCTGGTCCACCTAAATTTAATTGAACAAGTTGCCCTTGTAAATCTTTTAAACTTTTTACGGCTGAATATTGAGTATAAGCTGATTGCTTTTGAAACATTATTATTCCTCCCTTTTGTTAGAAGCTTGCAATACTACATGGTATTCATAACGAAAGGACAGGATATGGGGGTTTTCACTATATTTGAAAATTTAATCAAACTCTTTTTTTGAATGGAGTTTACTTGTAAACACAGTCTTCTTTCGACAATCAAACCTTGCTTTGTTACAATGTAGGCATGAGAGTAATCTAAAGTATAATAGAAAAAAAGTGAAGGAATGTCTCTATATGATTGAAATAGGATTAACAGGGTGGGGCGATCATGACTCCTTATATCGCGATTTAACTTCTTCTAAGGGGAAGCTACAAGCATATAGCGATCATTTTCCTATTGTTGAAATTGATAGCTCATTTTATGCGATTCAACCAGAACGAAATTATAAGAAATGGATTGAAGAAACGCCCGAACCATTTTCTTTTGTAGTAAAAGCCTATCAGGGGATGACGGGACATATGAGAGGAACGATTCCATTTGCAAATGTAGACGAAATGTTTAACGTCTTTGTAGAGTCCATTGCCCCTCTTGTAGAGTCAGGAAAGCTGAAAACGGTGTTATTTCAATACCCACCATGGTTTGATTGTCAAACAAAGCATGTTGATATGCTTCTCTATACGAAAGAAAGGATGGGGGATATTCCGTGTGCAATCGAATTTCGAAATGAAACTTGGTTTATGACGGCGTATCGGGAACGAACCATTTCCTTTTTAATACAATCGAAATGGATGCATACCATTTGTGATGAACCGCAAACAAGTACCGGCTCAGTTCCGATTGTTCCTCAGGCAACTCATTCGGAATTAACATTAATTCGTTTGCATGGCAGGAATGTTCATGGCTGGCTGCGCGGAAAATCAGAACATAACTGGCGGGCTGTTCGTTGTTTATATCGGTACAGTGAAGAGGAATTGCAGGAATGGGTTTTACGTATTCATGACTTGCAGAAACAGTCGAAGGACATTGTTGTTTTATTTAATAACAATTCTGGCGGAGACGCTGCAGACAATGCGAAACAGCTTATGCGGTTACTTGGTATATCCTATGAAACACATTCAGTTGAGCAAATGAAATTATTTTAATGGGGGTAGGAATGGAAGAAGATCAATTGTATGCTGCTGTTAGAGAATTGTTGACAGAAAAAAGAGGAGTATCATTTACTGAACTGAATGAAGACTTGATAAAAAGCGGCATCCTTACAAATACTTTACATGATCGAAAACGGCTTATTAATCTAGTACGAACGATTGAAATTGATGGAGTTAAAGGGGCATTTCTCGTTTGTCCACTGCGTAAAGAAAAGGAACAGCATTAATGCTGTTCCTTTTCTTCGAGATAGAAATGTAAATCAAACGGTGAAATTTCTTGGATGAACTCTCGTACTATAAGTGATTGTATGAGAGTTGTATCGGATATTGTATTTCCATTTCTCTTTTTATAGCATTGTTTCAATAGCATTAATTTTTCCAAACTATCATCTGGTAACTCAATTGTTAATTTTGATATACTCATTGTGTATTCCCCCTTATGTATCATATCATAATTTCCCTAAGGGAGTAATATGATAGGGGATATTTCACTAATATGTCATACTAAGCGATACCGATGTACTTTAATGTTTTGGAAGGGGTGCTATGATCGAAGAAATGCTGCAAGAATGCGATGTCCACACCCGATTTGTAAGCACAATAACCCCATGTTTTACGAAGTGTATGAGAACTGATTCCATCCAGTCCAGCTTCTTTTGCCGCTTTGTTCAAAATAAACCAAGCATGCTGACGTGTAATGGGTCCATTTCCCTTTTGTGATTTTAATAAATACTCATTTCGTCGAATTCCTTTTCGCTCAATCATATACGCCTGAATCGCTTCTTCTAGTTCATGATTAACGGCGAACCACTTTTGTTTTTTCGTTTTATCATTATTAAATAGAATAGAGTGTCGAACGTTTCCGTTTACATCCATTACATCAGCAATTTTTAATTGAAGAATTTCACTGACCTTTAAACCAGAATTAACTGAAAGTGCAAAAAGTAGCCCATCACGTTTAGAAGTTTGAAGAAGTATATGCTTCATTTCTTGCAATAGTTTTTCACTTTGAATAGGTTGTCCTAATTGTTTCATAGAAACACTCTCCTCCATTTCCATCCATAAGGAAAGAATTTACACTTTCAATATAGCGAGGTGGTGTGTACTTCATGTGAACTTTGCGTGAAGATGGAGAAAACTATTCATTCCTATTGCCTTTTTTCAAAGAAAAGTAAAACAATACGCCATCACTTTCATTGCGTACGCCATACGGTACATGATGCAGCTCCAAAATATTTTTCACAATGGATAAACCAAGCCCTGTACCCCCTGTGTGGCGGCTCCGAGATGTATCTAAACGATAAAATCGTTCCCAAATTTTATTCAAGTTTTCTTCAGGAATGGGTGAACCATCATTTTTAATAGAAATATACACGTGATCTTCTCGATTTAGTGCCGAAATGATAATCGCTTTGCCTTTCGGAGTATACCGAATCGCATTGCTTAGTAAATTGATAATGACTTGCTCCATTCGATTACGGTTTGCCTCTACTATTAAATCAGTTTCGGCATTAATGGTAACGGCTAGTTGTTTTTCCTCAATGCTAAAAAGAAGTTTGTTGTAGACTTGATGAATGAGAGTATCAATTGCAAATGATTGAACCTCTAACTTGTAGGTACCTGACTCAAGTTTTGCTAGCTCTAGCATTTCAACGATTAGCGTATTCATTTTATCTACTTCCTCTAAGATAACATCTGTATAGTAATCTGTATTGTTGCTAACCCCATCCTTAATTCCTTCTGCAAAGCTACGGATTACACTTAATGGTGTTTTTAATTCGTGGGAAACACCAGAAATAAAGTCTTTTCTTGTTCGTTCTAGCTGTCTTTCCATTTCCACATCTTCTTGCAGCTTTTCATTAGCGACATGTAGCTGTTCGATTCGGTCCTTCAATGTGACAGACATCGTATTAATGCTTTGTGACAAGCTGCCAATTTCGTCATTCGATGTTACGGGAAGGGTTTCTGAAAAATCAAAATTTGCCATACGTTTTGTGACTCGATTTACTCGAATAAGTGGCTTTGCAATGATTTTCGAATAATAAAAGGATAGTAAGATAATTACAAGAAACACAATCATCATAGCATATACATAGTAATCCTTTAACACAATCATTGCCTCGTTTACAGGCTGGAAGGAAGTCATAGCAAATGCAAATTCAGTTATAGTATTATTTTGGAGAATAGGCTTTACGAACATTTGATTTTTACCTTTTTCATCGCTAAAAGTATAAGTTGTTAGCGTATTGCGATCAATTTCCCCTAAAATTGCTGATATTTCCCAACGCTGTACCCCTTGAACAAGAGTATCAATATTGTTGGCAATTTGTAAGTCAGCTTTTGAGGGCATATTCATTTTTGTTACTTGTCCCTTAATTTGAATGAGTATGTTATTAGAGGCTGAATCTCCTTTCCCGTCACTTGAACTAATACCATAAGCTTTTAAATCACCAATTATATTTCCATTTGTCCATGTGCCGTGAGTGGATTTGATTGTAATAGGAATAATTGTATCTTTTCTGCGAATACCCTGCACTGAAATGCTTTCATTGTTTTGGATGGCAAGCTTCATAAAGTTACTGTATTCTTGTCCAGTCATAATGTTGTTTAATGCAATATGATATTCATTCGTATTACTTTCATCGTGTACCTCAATGTAATAATTATGCTCATCCTGGATAACGCCATTTTGATCAAGCAGAATGAGCTGAGCATTCGTTTGATCAAAAAACTGTTGTTTTAGTTTTTTGACAGTATCAAAGCTTTGATCGCTTTTGGAATAATCATCCACAAACGTCTCGAACGCTTTTTGGACCCCATTTACTTTTTGGTTTATATAAAATTTTTCTAAAAAAAGAGATTGTCCAACAAAGAATAAAACAAATGTTAGCGTAAAAAAGCCAAACGTTAAAATAAATAATTTAAATACAATACTTTTTCGTGTCACGAGTGCACCTCTATACAGAAATCTTGTGATTAGGAACCATTGTATATAAATGGTTCTTCTATTATAACAAAGAAGCATGCCAAACTTGTATTGCATCGGTGGAAAACATGTCTTTTGAGAAGGAATTTGACGAGGAATGTGTAAGAAAACAGGAGTAAAACGACTCCTGTTCTAGTGTTCCATTATAGCAGCATCAAGCGCAATGGTAATCATATCGTTAAATGTAGTTTGTCTTTCCTGCGCAGTTGTATCTTCGCCAGTGAAAATATGATCACTCACTGTTAATACAGATAGAGCTTGGACTCCGTACTTTGCAGCAATCGTGTATAGAGCTGTCGTTTCCATTTCAACAGCTAGAACTCCATACTCACCAAGTTTTTTCACCATATCCATGCTTTCACGGTAAAAAACGTCTGCAGTTAATACATTTCCAACACGAACGTTCAAATTTTTATTTCGTGCAGCATCATATGCATCCTTTAATAGCGAAAAACTTGCGCAAGGAGCATAGTCAAAACCAGGAAAAGTAAGATGATTCATATTGGAATCTGTGCATGCTGTCATGGCTAAGATGACATCGCGCACGTGTACATCCTTTTGCACACCGCCGCATGTGCCTACACGGATTAAAGTTTTCACCCCATAACTTTGAATGAGCTCATTCGTATAAATGGAAATGGAAGGAACACCCATTCCGGTTCCTTGTACGGAAACTCGTTTTCCCTTATAAGTTCCCGTAAAACCATACATGCCACGAACTTCGTTGTAACACGTTGGTTCATCTAAAAAGGTTTCAGCAATATACTTTGCACGAAGTGGATCACCAGGAAGAAGAATTGCTTCAGCAATTTCTCCTTCTTTAGCTCCAATATGTATACTCATTGTGTTCCTCCTTTTTTATCCCACTATTTTGAGAAGTTTCCCTTTATGATTCTGTTTCTTGCATTATATACTACTTGCTCCATTTCCGTAAAATATTTATCCGGTACAGGAGAATTAGAATGAGGAGAACAAGATGTGGGAATCCTAGTTTACGTACTAATAGGTAAAGAAAGGGAGATGAAGAACTGCATATGAATTACGAAAGAAATAAAGAATTTGCTGTTAAAAAACAAAGGGGAAAGAGGATATCTTATCCAAACAACTCTCGAATTATAATTAGCCCTACTAGTACGATGAGTGTAATTGGTGAAGTTTCAGCAGGGGCATTAGGCGCTTTAACATTTGATGAATTAATGGGTAATGATATCTTTGGTGAAGATTAACATATGAAAGAAATGGGGTGGGAAAAATAATGGAAAAGAAAAATCCATTCACGATTGCTCATATAACAGATGAGATACATGACCAGCTAAAGCAAATAGAAGATGAATTTGAAGGAAGACTTGGAAAACGAATTGCACTTGTTGCATATGAGGCAATTGAACACGAATAAATCGCATAGAAAAAGGACTCTTAGCAGGAGTCCTTTTTCTATGCGAGAATATCTATGTACATATAAATATGTTATTTTTTTCAAGAAAGGAGGATATATGCGAATTAGTAAATTTGGTCTGGTTTGTTTTTTTCTAATCTTGGTAACCATGTATGTGGTTCAAAGTAAAAGCGGTACACTGTTTAGCTCAGGACAAAAGGATGGGGTAACAAATGTTTCTTGGCAGATAGATCGAGAACGAGGAAACGTATCATTTACATTGCAAAACGAAAAGGGTGAACCTCTCCGTACTATTGGAGAAAATGAACAAAATAAATTTGCTGTTTGTATTATGAACAACACGCTTAAACAATGCGAGGATGTGAAACCAACCTATATTGGAAACGGTACATTTACGTTTCAACATTCTTTCTTACAAACGACGACCTTATTTTTATATATAAAAGATCAGGAAACACGTCAAGAATTGGCTAAAAAGGAGCTTGTTATTGAAACGGCAACTGACAAGCAGGTTCCGCTTACGGCAGATGCATTATTAACATCAAAAATTGGTCCGTTTCCTGCATCCCTGCAATTTAGTATGTTGAAAGCAAATCGCAAAGAGTCAATTGCAATACAGTTTCAAAGTGAAAAGGATCTCACTATTATATCTCCAAATGGTGAACTATCCAGACTATTAATTGTAGATGAAAAGCTGACACATTTAATTTCGGTAGTACCACAAACGAATAAGCCAGGAAGAGAAATCACCTTTGATGTCACTTTTCCAGCAGAGGGGAATTATAAATTAATGGGGACATTCTATTTAAATGGAAACATGTATTTGAAATCGTATGTAGTGAAAGTAGCAAAAGGATAAGGGGCGAGTAGGCTACTACTATGCGCAAGAGTGTAAGCAGCCTACTACTAGGAATAGCTTTATCGTTTCCCTTTTCCAATTAGCTTTGTTACAACGAGCATCGTGGCAAATAAAGATCGCGTTTTACGATAGGCTAAATATTTTCCACTCCAAGTTGGCTTATACTTTTCTTTAAACTGACGCAAACCGCTAAAGCTATACATATACCTTACATTATTATAAATTGTTGCTGCAACTCGTTCTGTAAAGAAGGAATGAGGAGAAACGCCAACATTAGAAAGAGGAGCCATCCCCATATTTAACTGTTTATAGCCATTCGTTTTTGCCCACAAAAGCAAATGAAGAAATATAACATCCATTACTGATGAGGGGGCATTTTGTGAATGTCGCATTAAATCAATCGAAATTTTGTTGGGTTGATAGTCTGGTACTAGGCTTGTGAAAGCAACCATTGTTCCCGCTTTAGATAGGGTTGCAATGGGACTTCGGTTTAAATAATCATCGTCAAAATAGCCTAGTGAAAAGCCTTTTTCTTTTTTTCCATGTAACCAGTCATCTGATATTTGCTTGAGCTGCGATAATAGTTGTTCTGAATGGGGAGGTTTATTTATAGAAAACACATATCCTTCTCTTTCAAATTTATGAAAGACAGAACGCAAGCTGGATCGTTTTTTCCCTTCTAAAGAAAAAGTTGTTACATCCACTTCGGCTTCCTCACCAAGTTTTAAAAAATTATAGCCGAAGTCATGATACATTCCTAGCCATTTTGCTTCTACTTGATAGAAAATACAAACGTATCCAAACTGTGCGGCTTCATCTAAAAATTCTGTTAACACGACTGCATAGGATGAACTAGCGCCAATCGGATCGCCGAGAACGACAAGACGTTTTCCGGTTACTGCAAATTGAAGAAGTGCTTTCCCGTCACTACTTAGGAAAAACCGTTTATCTCCTAAAAAACCAAGATGGCTTAACACATTGCCACCGTATTTTTGAAGAAATTTCTCCAAAATAGGGGCGGAAGCAGGTTGTCCCGGTACTTTGTTCCCCTTTCGATTTTGAAAGAATGCAGCAATATATAGAAAAAGTGGGACGACACCAGCAGTGATAAGCATGCTTCTTGTTACTTGTATATGGGATCGAACTACATAATGAGGACGAAACTCTTGTTGATGCGCCCATAACCATGCTCCAAAATATTGATACGTATACAGTAAGATAAATAAGAGAAATCCTATTTCGATAGCCTCGATATACGTAAAGGGAATTTTCTCACGTACAAATTGTTTGCGAAGCAAGTAGAAAATCACAAGGATGATGAGTAGTAAAAAGGATCCTTCGATGTCTATTCCTTTAAGGGTATTGAAAATAATTCCAGTAATCAGAACGATAATGGTCATACTGTATGCTTGTCTGGTTCGTTTATAAATTGGTTTAGCAAGTAAAATGAGTAACACTCCTACGCATAAGGAAAGATCAAATGACATTTGTATAAAGTACTTTGGTACATAAATACGAAGTACGTGCACTCTTTCAATCGCAGTAGGAAACAATACAAACAAAATGACAGCTAGCCCAGTAAGAACAGAAAGAGATGCAAGTGCCCAAGCCTCCATTTTAGAAAATAATTGGCGCTGTAAGGAGACAATTACGCTACTCGTTTCGACGGCATTTGTTAATAGTGGACGATTCACAATCCGCTTTTTGGCTACTTCAGTCATTTCAAACGCTGCAAATGCTAAGCCTACCCCAAAAGGAATAATGTAATAAACGAGTCGATAGAGGAGCAATGCAGAAAGTGTTGTTTCTGCCGCAATCCCGTACTCTTTCATTCCCATAAGAAAGAGTAGATCAAAGGAACCGAGTCCGCCTGGAACAAGACTCAAGCTACCAGCAATAGCGGAAATAACATAGATACCCAATACTTGACTTAGGTCAAGTTCAACGCCAAGAAGTCGAAGAATAACGTAAATAACAATGCCAGCTGCTGTCCATTCTATAAGCGATACAATCGAATAGAGGAACGTAGGATTTTTATCAATTGTTTTCTTTGGATTTTTCCAAATATTTAGCTTGGAGACAATGATATAGATGGGCGCAATTGCCGCAAATCCAATAAGTGCTGGCCATATCCAAGGCTTCTCTAATGCAATAAAGGAAGTATGCAAGATCCCTATCAAGCCAAAAATAGAAAGGAAGGACAGACCCATGATGAAGGCGGTCGTCATCCATGCAATCGTTCTTACCAGTTTTCCTTGCTCTTGAATATATGGGCGATATAACATACTGCGTACACCTGCACCAATTAGACCACCAAATCCAAAAATTCCATTAAAAGAGTTTGCAGTCCAGGAGATGCGAAAGACCTTCTTGATTGGAACCGAAGCGTTTACGGAACGTAGCATGAAAAAATCGTAAAAGAACATGGTTGACACGGCAAGAAGTCCGGTAGCAACTGCTAGGAAAAAGCCTCCGTTTGGTATTTGTCTAATTACAAAAACAGCATGGCGTATAGAAAGATGGGCCAGTTCTTTTCTGGCTTCAAAGAATACAAGAATTAATATAACAATTGGCACAATTATTTTTGCAATTGTAAGCAATTTATTTAAAAATGTGTTCATAAATCAAATCCTCCTTCAAGCCTCTTCTTATTATGACAAAACGAGAGGAAAATAAAAAGAAGCTTTGCTAGTAAATATAGTAATAATGTAGGAATAAGGAAGCGAGAATAGTTACAAAAGAAGTAAAAATCCTTATGGAATGCGGTGTATTTCGAAAAAATTTGCATAAATTAAAAACTTTTTATGATAAGATACAAGTAATGAAATAGAATAGAGGTGAAAGCATGATCCTGAAAGAGATAAAAGGATATGAACTAGAAAAAGCATTGCCGAATACGTCAGAAGATTTTTTTAATCGTTCTGAAGTTACGTATGAATACGATGGAATTGAAAAAACATTACATGTATTGTACGTACGTTTTTTTGAAGAACAATTAAATGACTTCACTCCATTCACAGGAGATCCTATCTTTAGAATAGGTGATAATGACGTAAACTTTAAGGAGATTGTTGCACTTGCTTGTTTGCTTAAAGATCCAAGCTTAACAGAGCGCAAGCGAGTATATATAAATTCAAAAGAAGAATTAGCATCTTATTTTGATGAAGAAAATGTGCAACAAGTGAAGATAGCGCTTGAACAATTGAACAGCGGGATGAAGGCGAAATAGAACAATCTCTTGTATAAAAACTTGAGGTATAGGGAGGATTCGGAATGTCAAATTCCATTGTGGAAAATCAAACTAAGCAGGTTGAAGCATTTTTGCAAGAAACGGTTAACGTCATAACAGATTATCTTAATCACCATACAATCACAGATCTTGTTGAAGAAGTGAGTGATGGGGACAAAGTATATTATGAAGGACTGCTTTCTGCAAATCGTCGTCTTCTTGTCTTTTGCGAAGAGGGATTGGATGCATGCCGTGTTCTTCTAAAGAGTAGCCCGTTCCGTAAAAATGCCGCTGAAAACACGTTGTATAAAATTTATCATCAGGTCATTTCGGAATTCTTTTCACCGAAAAATGATTATTGGTTTGAAAATAGTCGTTCAGCCTATACGGGAAAAAATGCGATTGCGTTTCCGCAAACACCGCCTCCTTCGTTGCAAACGATGATGAAACAACTTGAAGGTAAATTTCAATCTATACGCGAAGAGTTGGAATATTACGAAACGGACTATAAGACGAAGACAATGCAATCTAAATTTTTGCG
>NZ_JBXKMX010000230.1:0-14385 GCF_056992975.1 Ectobacillus sp.
GCTTTACTTAGATGGAAGCATCCAGAAAAAGGGTGGATTTCTCCAGTTACATTCATTCCAATTGCGGAAGAAACAGGTCTTATTGTACCGATTGGGGAATGGATATTAGAAACGGCTTGTAAACAGGTTAAACAGTGGCATGAAGAGGGAATCTCGAATATTCGAGTTGCAGTTAATTTATCCATTCGACAATTCTTTCAACAAAATTTGGTGAAGATGGTGGAGGATGTTTTGGTGAAGACAAATCTTTCTCCGCACTATCTTGAATTGGAGATTACGGAAAGTATGACGATGGATACGAGCCATGCAATTGAATTGTTGCATGAGTTGAAGAGATTAGGAGTTAATATCGCGGTTGATGACTTTGGAACCGGTTATTCATCTATGTCTTATTTAAAGGATTTTCCGATTGACTGTTTGAAAATAGACCGTTCATTCGTTTGTAATGTCCAATCGAATAGCCATGATGCCGCTCTGATTTCTATGATTATCTCGATGGCGAAGCACCTTAGATTGAAGGTTATTGCTGAAGGTGTAGAGGAAGTGGGACAGTTTTCCTTTTTAGCAAAACGGGATTGTGATACGATTCAAGGATATTTGTTCAGTAAACCTCTTCCTCCTGAAGAAATATCAGCGAACTTCGATAAAATACAAAATAATGTATATTCTATAACTGGAATTGGAGAATGGAGTTCAGATCGCGGTATAAATATGTAGAGGTAGGGTATGTTGCTTAATTGGACAACTATTTTAAAATATAAGAGCTGTCTGACTATTTTCATGATTTACATTACTATATACAGAAGGAGAACGAATGAACAATTACAAATTAATCATACAATATGATGGGAATCGCTATAAGGGCTGGCAACGGCTCGGCAGTGGTGAGAGTACCATTCAAGGGAAAATAGAGAATGTATTATCTGAGTTACTTGGAAGAGAGATTGAAATCATCGGCTGCAGTAGAACGGATGCAGGGGTACATGCACTTGCCCAAATTGCCAATTTTAAAGTAGAAGAAAATTTGACTGAATATGAAATCAAAAGTTACTTCCATCAATATCTGCCTCGTGATATTAGTGTTACCGAGGTTACATTAGTTCCGGAACGGTTTCATGCTCGGTATAATGCAAAGACGAAGACCTATTTGTATAAGATTTGGAACGAAGATCATACAAATCCCTTTATGAGAAAATACAGCATGCATGTCGAGCAACCGCTAGATATCGAGCACATGAAGAAGGCGAGTCAATGTTTTCTTGGGGAGCATGACTTTACGGCATTCTCCAATGCAAAGTCGAAGAAAAAATCGATGGTTCGTCACATCAATTCCATTGAATTAGAAAGAAATGGCGGCTTTATCGATATTCGGGTGAGCGGGGATGGATTTCTATATAATATGGTTAGAAAAATGGTCGGAACACTAATTCAAGTTGGGCTTGGGGAACTAAATCCTGCAAATATACCAAGCATGCTGGAAGCAAAGGACCGAAGTCTAGTAAGTCTTCTAGCTGAGCCGGGTGGTCTCTATTTGGAACACATTGAGTATTAAAAAAGGGAAACTCTTGCGCTTAGAAATGCAGGAGTCTTCTTTTTTATTCAATAATAAGAAATGATCTAAAGAGCCGCTACTTTTAAAAACGCTTCAAGTAGCAAAAAGAAGAGGATTTATTGATAGTGACATCGAAATTACTATGGTTGTTCACAAAATATATTAAGAATTTCATACTAGTAGGAGAATGTAAATATGGCTCATCATCACACAGAAAGTAAAGGGCATCACCATGGACATGATCATCATGCAGGAAATTATGGCTTTGCATTTGGGTTTGGTATTGTCTTAAATACGTTTTTCATTATTGTGGAGGCTACGTACGGAATTCTTGGGGATTCTTTGGCATTGCTAGCTGACGCAGGACATAACTTAAGTGATGTTTTGGGGTTAATTGTAGCTTGGTTCGCGGTTTGGCTCGGGAAGAAGGTACCTACTCCTAAGCGGACCTATGGATATAAGAGAAGTACGATTTTAGCGGCACTGTTTAACGCAGTTTTCTTGCTTATTGCTGTCGGTGCGATTGCATGGGAAGCAATTCAGCGTTTTTCCACTCCTGCCCCTGTTGCGGGTACAACGGTGATTATTGTAGCAGTGATTGGTATCATCATTAATACAAGTACGGCTCTCCTGTTTATGTCAGGTGGAAAACAGGACTTAAACATTCGAGGAGCCTTCATACATATGGCTGGGGATGCATTGGTTTCGGTAGGGGTTGTCATTGCAGGATTTGTTATTCTTTGGACAGGGTGGCAATGGTTAGATCCACTTGTTAGCTTACTCATTGCGATTGTGATTTTAATTGGAACGTGGAGTCTGCTTAAGGAATCGCTTGATCTTTCTCTAGATGCTGTTCCAGCTGGAATCGATGTGAAAGGCATTAAGACGTATTTGCAGAAGATACCTACGGTTACGGAGGTACACGATTTACATGTATGGGGAATGAGTACAACAGATGCTGCATTAACCGTCCATTTAATTCGTTCTGATCTAGAGGATAATGATCGTTTGCTGCAGCAAGTATGTAAGGAGTTACATGACCAATTTGGAATTGAGCATGCGACCATTCAAATTGAAACAGGAACCTACTCGTGTTCCTTAGCTCCTGAGGATTCTGTTTGATTGGCATAATGAATGTGAATTGGTCCCCTTAACCTCATTGGTTTGGGGGATTTTCTTGCTATTATATGTGCAATTTATATTATAATAAAAGGAAAAAAGAAGGTCGTTAGAAATGATACGTTTTACAAATGATTATAGTGAGGGTGCCCATCCAAAGGTTTTGGAAAAGCTTATGGAGACAAATTTAGAGCAAACAATCGGATACGGAGAAGATCCTTATTGTGAAAAGGCTATTCAGCTTATTAAGGAAAAGTGTATGCGTGAGGATGTAGATGTGCATTTTCTAGTCGGGGGAACGCAGACTAATTTAACATTTATTTCAGCCGCTCTTCGTCCGCATCAAGGGGCACTAAGTGCAGATACCGGGCATATTAACGGACATGAAAGTGGTGCGATTGAAGCAACCGGACATAAAGTACTAGCAATGCCCAACACAGATGGAAAAATAACCGCAGAGCAAGTTCAGCTAGCATATGAGGAACATATGGAGGATAGGGCCCATGAGCACCTCGTACAGCCAAAGCTAGTCTATGTATCCAATCCAACAGAGCTTGGGACAATCTATAGCAAGGCCGAACTGACTGCCATTCATGACGTATGTAAGAAAAATGATCTCATTCTTTACTTAGACGGCGCTCGCTTAGGCTATGCTCTCGCAGCGGAAGACAATGATCTTGATCTACCGACCATCGCAGAACTTTGTGATGCTTTCTATATTGGCGGAACAAAGATAGGCGCATTGTTTGGAGAGGCACTTGTTATCCGTAATAAGGAAGTAAAGAAAGATTTTCGGTACATGCTAAAGCAAAAGGGCGGTATGCTTGCGAAAGGGAGATTGCTCGGCTTGCAATTTCTCGCAATGTTTGAGGATGACTTATATTTTTCTATGTCCAAGCACGCAAATGACATGGCTGCATTAATTAAAGAAGCGTGTGTAAATAAAGGCTATACGTTTCTGACGGAATCGACTACGAATCAACAATTTCCGATTATCCCAAATAAAGAATTAGAAAGATTAAGTGCTCATTTTGCTTATACACTTTGGCAAAAAGTCGATTCTCATACTAGCGCAGTTCGTTTCTGTACAAGCTGGGCAACAGAGGAACGTGCAGTGCAGGAGCTAGTGAGGGAAATTGAGAAGGGGCTTGTGTAAACCAAAGAGGCAGATTGATGCTCGAAAAGGAAAAAAAGCAGGGAAAGCGGTAAGCAGAGGGGCAAATGTGGAGGTCGCCCTAGGTGCAGCAATAACGAAATAGAGTAACATAGAAGCCAGCCTAGTAGGTTGGCTTTATTTTTGAAGTATAACGCAGTTATTGAGTAATCGATTTTCCTCTTGATTTCGGGGTGGTGTAGATTCGAAAAAATGCCGAATTTCTTCGGGCGTAAATCCTAATTTTTTGGCATATAGTAATAGCTCAATCCATTCTGAATCCCATTCTTCCTTTGGCGTATATGGGGTTGACACAGAATAATTCCTCCTTGTTTTATGAACTAGGTTGGGGATATAGAAACGAAGAGATACGGAAGAAAACGAATAAGTATAATGAAAAATAAAGGCATTTTCGTAAAGTTTGTTGCTATTTAGATGTTTTTATTTTATCTATCTGAGTTGATTGGAGCGGAGATCAACGGGCAAAGTATGGTCTAAAAACAACAATTTATGCGAAAAGAGCCAAAATAAAAGATAGATTGAAAACATCTATGTATAATTTTTACCACATTATGCATAGATAGGAGTCTCAATATTGTCTCATATAAGGATATATAAGTATAATGATAGAAAAGAAAGTAGCGATTGAGGGGAGTTTCTATGGGGGAATCACAAGAAAACGATAGAAAACAAAGGCGCTTTGTCGGTCGAAGTGCAGAAAAGTACAAATGGAATAATTGGTTAAATGATCCGCTTGCACCTTTGCGTTTATTTTTCATCTCAGGAATGGGAGGCATCGGAAAAAGCTCGTTAATGTCTGAAATGATGCGTAGTGCGAAAGAAAGAAATGCGATGGGTATATGGCTAGATGGTCGTTCTTGTACTCCGACACCAGCAGGCTTCTTGGAATATTTGTCTGTGACAATTGGATTAGAGGCATGGAATTTGGAATCCGCACGCCCTCTGGATTTTCTATTTCATACCACTTCGAATCGTAGAATGGTTCTTTGTATTGATAATTATGAAAATCTGTCTGTATTAGAAGGATGGTTAATAGAGGTTTTTATGCCCAAGCTATCACCTTATGGTATTACGATTTTGTTTGCGTCTCGTCCTGTTTTGTCACTTGCTTGGAAGACGAACTCAATATGGGGAGAGTATGTAACCGAACTACCACTGACCTATCTATCCTATGATGAAACGGCTGCTTATATTAATTCAGCCGGGTCATTTAAGAAAGATATGGTGGGGGAAATGGCACGTGCTTCGGATGGACATCCGTTAGCGCTAGCATTGGCTGTAGACGCAGCTGTTAAGCATAATGACCCATCTAAAGTGGATAAAATGATCGTTTCTCAAACAATAAGTGTTCATGTGTTGCGGGAATTGACATCAGAAGAGCTACAGCCGTTGGTTGATGTATTGATAGTGCTGCAACACGCCAGCCAGGAGATATTGTCTCTTGTATTAGAGAAGCCTGTTAGTGTGCGGCAGTATCAAATGCTTCGTCAAATGTCATTTGTGCAGTCAGTACCAGAAGGACTTGCACTTCATGACCTAGCTCGCATGCACCTTCTACGAGATTTTAGAATACGTGAGCCGAAGAGGCTACATGTTCTTAGGGTAAAAGCGGCAGCAATTTTGTACAAGCAGCTACAAACTGCAGACCGGGGAAAACGCAGAATGATTGCTGCCCAAATGCTGATGCTATGCAAGGATATGTTTCCTATGCATCACGAGTATGTTGATGTATCGGTTCATTCTAACATATCTCCACTTGAACCCATACATAAACAAGATTTACCTACGCTACACAATTTGCTTAGTGAATGGTGCCAGTACAGTACGGATTCAGATCAAAGCGAAAAAATCTATCATGCATTTCTTGATGATCTCGCTTTTTCCTTTCCTGAAAGCATAGTAGTACTTAGAGGCGCAGATGGTGAACCAATTGCTATGTTTATTTCTGTACTTTTATATAAAGACACGAGTCGCCTTTTGCTACGTTACTTTTCTGCCGAGCTTACAGAATGCTGTGAACTGAATGAATTAAACTGTGATCCCAATCAGGCTGACACGTATTACGCTGTGTTGGGGGCAGCGCGGAATCAAATTCCTGGATATACGAGAGAAGAGCTTGTTGGTTTGTTAACGTTAGATCGATTATCTATGCTGGGCGAGGGATTACGGGCAGTTTTGGTAGCTACAGATTCAAATTTGAAAGTATTCCTGCAAAAGATCGGCTTTCATCTTCGTCCCACCAAATCCCGGAATTGCGATACGTCCTATGCTAAGGCAGATGTACTAGAGATAGATTTAAGGCACAATAACTTTGGAAAGTGGGTGATGTCTTTTTTGTCAGAGCAATCTATTCAGAAGCAGTCGGTACTATCCAAAGATTTAACGAAACGAGAAGTTCGTAAGCTTCTATCAGCGTTGCATGAACCTGCTCAGCTCCAATCGTTTGTTCCTTTGTTCTTAGGGATAGAAAGCGGAATAAAACTGCAAAA
The DNA here is from genome assembly GCF_056992975.1 of Ectobacillus sp. Taxonomy (NCBI): domain Bacteria; kingdom Bacillati; phylum Bacillota; class Bacilli; order Caryophanales; family Bacillaceae; genus Ectobacillus; species Ectobacillus sp. The sequence continues at coordinate 6,335 of NZ_JBXKMX010000230.1, forward strand.
GTATATGCTATCCTTTCTTATAAATGAAGACATTGGTCTGTCAGAAAAAGACCGCAATCTCTTATATATTACCTACTATACGCACGCAAATAACCGTATAGCAGCAGAGAAGGCATGTAATATGAGTAGGGCAACCTTCTATCGACATCTACAAAATGCAATAGCAAACTTTGCAGAAATGCTGAATAATAGGTGGATGTAGAGCAAATGGTCGGTACTGAAATAATATTTCGAAATATTGTAAAATATATACATTCGAGAAGAAATAATGTAATTTTTTCATTAAAAGCTTAAATTCGCTTTTCAATACCAGTAAGTTTTGGTATAGTGAAAACGTTATGGATCCTCTTCATGTAGAAGGTTTTTTCTGCATTAGGGAGTCCTTTTATTTTGTTTAGGAAAGCATTAAGTTATCTGTCTTTTTAGTTTTTCTTGATGTTTTGAAAGTTTTTCTGTAAAATGATGCTTATTTAATCTGAGAGATGGAGGTTAGTGAATTGGGAAAAGCTTTAATTATTGGCGCTGGCGGTGTTGCTAGTGTTGTAGTTCATAAATGTTGTCAAAATGCTGAAGTTTTCGAAGAAATACTTATTGCAAGCAGAACAGTTGCAAAATGTGATGCTTTAAAAGATAAATTATCTGGTGGTCGCACAAAGATTCAAACAGCTCAGGTGGATGCTGATAATACAGAAGAATTAATAGAATTAATCAAGGGCTTTGAACCAGATGTTGTTATTAATGTTGCGCTTCCTTACCAAGATTTAACGATTATGGATGCATGCCTTGCAACAGGTGTTCATTACGTAGATACAGCTAACTATGAGCCGCTTGATACGGCGAAATTTGAATATAAATGGCAATGGGCTTATAAAGAGAAATTTGAAAAAGCAGGATTAACTGCTGTGCTTGGTAGCGGATTTGATCCGGGTGTAACAGGTGTATTTAGTGCGTATGCACTAAAGCATTATTTTGATGAAATTCATTCCATTGATATTGTGGATGCGAATGCTGGAGATCATGGATATCCATTTGCAACAAACTTCAACCCAGAAATTAATATTCGTGAAATTACTGCAAACGGTAGCTATTACGAAGATGGTAAGTTTATCGAAACGGAACCTCTATCTATTAAAAAAGTGTACGATCTTCCGGAAATCGGTCCGAAAGATATCTACCTTTTACACCATGAAGAGTTAGAATCGTTAGCTCTTAACATAACAGGAATTAAGCGTATCCGATTCTGGATGACGTTCTCAGAAAAATACCTGACTCATTTACGTGTTCTTGAAAATGTTGGGATGACTTCAATTGAACCAATTATGTACGAAGGTAAGGAAATTGTTCCTCTTCAATTCTTAAAGGCTGTTCTTCCAGATCCAGCGTCTCTTGGACCAAGAACAAAAGGAAAAACGAATATCGGCTGTATTTTCCAAGGTGTGAAAGATGGTAAGCCGAAAACGTACTATGTATACAACGTTTGTGATCACCAAGAATGCTATAAAGAGGTTGGTTCACAGGCTATTTCCTATACAACAGGAGTACCTGCTATGATCGGTGCAATGCTAGTTATCAAGGGAATTTGGAAAAAGCCAGGCGTATACAATGTAGAAGAATTCGATCCAGATCCATTTATGGAAGCATTGAATAAATTTGGACTACCTTGGCAAGAAGATTTCGCGCCAACATTATTAGACTAGGGGTATAGCGGATGAATTTAGATTTTCAAGCACTACCTTCACCTTGTTATGTTGTGGACGAAAGACTTCTTAAGAAAAATTTAGAGCTACTGAATTCGGTGCAAGAACGGACGGGCTGCAGTATTCTTCTTGCTTTAAAAGGATTCTCCATGTATTCTGTATTTCCTCTCGTTGGTCAGTATTTAAAGGGGATTACAGCCAGTTCTTTATTTGAAGCAAGACTTGGATATGAAAAAATGGGGAAGGAAGTTCATGCTTTTGCTCCTGCCTATGTCGAGCAGGAATTTGATGAGCTTCTATCCTACTGTGATCATATTGTATTTAATTCCTTTTCTCAGTGGAACAAATACAAAGAAAAAGTGAAGCAATCACCGAAAAAAATTGAATGCGGACTTCGAGTAAATCCCGAATATTCAGAGATTGAAGTACCACTTTACAATCCTTGCTCACCATATTCAAGATTTGGGGTAACGTTAGCGAACCTTAAACCAGAAGATTTAGATGGTATCGACGGTATTCATTTCCATACGATGTGTGAGCAAAATTCTGATACGCTTGAACGTACGATCAAGGTAGTAGAAGAAAAGTTCGGCGAATATATGAAGAAGATGAAATGGATTAATTTTGGCGGGGGTCACCATATCACTCGCCCAGATTATGATGTAGAAAAGCTTGTTCGTACGATTCAGTATGTACAGGATAAGTATGATGTGCATGTATACTTAGAACCAGGCGAGGCAGTTGCTTTAAACACAGGATATCTAGTTGCGACGGTTGAAGATATCGTAAATAACGGCATGGATATTGCCATCTTGGATACTTCGGCAACGTGCCATATGCCGGATGTCATTGAAATGCCGTATCGACCAAACATCATTGATGCAGGTCAGCCAAATGAATATGCGTATACGTACCGGCTTGGCGGGCTTACATGCTTAGCTGGTGACGTAATCGGCGATTATTCCTTTAAGGAACCATTAAAACCAGGTGATAGACTCGTATTCTGTGACATGGCCCACTATACAATGGTAAAAAATCATATGTTTAACGGTGTCAATCTCCCTTCGATTGCTCGTTTTAATGAAGAAGAGGGAATTCAGGTTGTGAAACAATTTAAATACGAAGATTATGCGTCACGGTTGTCCTAAGGTTTTGTTATTTAGTAGTTTATAACTTAATTATTATATGAAGCAAAAGCATGGCAAGCATTAGACATTACTTTCCTTTGTCTAAAGCTTACCATGCTTTATTTAATGAACATATCTATTTAAATGGCTTGTAATGCTTGCAGCAAATCAGCCTTTAAGTCCTTACTATGTTCTAATCCAACCTAATAGCGGACGAAAGTTGCTGGAATTCCAGCTGTTTTCATTTGTTCTTCGTTCATACCCCCTTCCCGCATATGTACAACTATGTATCGTTTTTGCAAGTACATGAATATTATCAAAAGTAAATGAGTTTTTTGTATTAAATGCTATAGAGACTAATGTAAAATAAGAATCATAAGATTGTATACTGAATACGATGAAGAATTGTCTGTTTTCGTTTCATTGAGATAACTATAGGAATATTTACAGCTACCTAAACAGATTAAACCAAGTGATTGGGGTTATGCACATGGTAAGTGACCAAACGAGGTATTCCCGACTTGCAAATATAACAAAATTAATTAATATGAGGTTAGAATTAAGTGAAGTGTTAGAATATGTAACGACTGCCATATCTGAAGAAGTCGTCCAATGTGATGCAGTGGGTATTTTCTTGCCGCAAGGAGATGGCACATTCAAAGGGTTTGCTGGAAAGCCAAAAAGTATTAATGGTGTTACTCTTGATTCACAGGTGATTGATCCTGAAATAGATAGGTTGGCAAAAGAAGTAATTGCAACAAATAGAACCATCTACATTCCTGATACGTCAATGGATGATCGTCCCTATCCTGCATCAGTGCAAGCATTTCATATTAAATCTATACTAGGTTTACCTATTTCATTTGAGCAAGAGCTTTATGGTCTGGTATTTTTATTTGATTATGGAATTGCTATGAACCTGACAAAATCTGAAATTCAAAGTGTTGAGGCGTATGTAAATATGGTTGCAGTTGCCATTCGAAATGCAAAGTATTTAACACAAAAGGAAAAACTTATTTCAGAAAAGCAGCTGTTACTTGATGTTACTCGTGACCTTTCTATGTGTTCCACGATGCAAGAAAGTCTCCAAATCTGTTTTTATAACTTAGGTAAGGTTTTGGATAATTTTAATATAGGGGTCCACTTACTGGATCCTGAAGCAAATAGAAGGATTATACATGCCAATCCATATAAGGATAATGGCGAGACAAATGAAGATTGGGTAGAGACCTGTTCCAAGATAAAAATTGACCAAAGTTATGATTTATTAATGAAACATATTATGAAAATAAAAAAGTCCATCGTTATTCCCAATGTATATGCAGATGACAGACCGAACCATGACATTTGCCGAAAATATGGAATAAAAGGTCTATTTATGATTCCGTTAGTTTCAATGGATGAGGTGTTAGGGATCATTTCAGTTGTCAATCTGGAAGGAACCGATCTTATTTACACGGAATCACAAATCCAGTTGGCGCAATCTATTGTGGAAGCCACGACTTCTACGTTATCTAGCTTGTTATATATGAACCAACTTGAAACCATGATTGAAAAACGGACCAAGGAACTAAGCATTGCTAACGAAAAAAACTTAAAAGTAATCGAAAGTATTACAGATGGATTTATAGCTTTAAGTAAGGATTGGAGATTTACTTATTTAAATAAGAACCAATTTTTACCGATTCACAAAAAAGCAAATGACGTTTTGGGCAAAAATATATGGGAAACATTTCCTGAACTAGTGGATACAGTCTTATATAAGCAATACCATAAAGTTATGTTAGAACGGATACCAGTACATTTTGAATACCACTCTGATTATAATGATCATTGGTATGAAATTGTTTCGTACCCAGACGAAGAAGGAATATGTTGTCTTGTTAAGGATATAACGGAAACGAAGAAATATGAGAAAGAATTGAAACGATTATCAGGGCTTGAGTTAATTGGACAAATGGCTGCAGGAATCAGCCATGAAATCCGAAATCCTATGACAACAGTAAGGGGATTTCTACAACTGTTAAACGAAGAGGATGAATTTAAGAAATATAAACATTATCTTCATGTAATGATTGAAGAATTGGATCGTGCCAATTCTATCATTACAGAGTTCCTTTCTATGAGTAATACAAGGACATCAGATTTACAGAAATTGGATTTAAATGCCATCATATATGATATAGTCCCGCTAATTCAGGTGGATGCATTTAACCAAAATAAAAATATCGAAATAGATACGAATGATATCCCAGAATTACTTTTGAATCGGAATGAAATACGCCAATTATTAATCAACCTATACCGTAACGGTTTAGAAGCAATGTGTGAAGGAAAAGTTTTAACGATAAGAACGTACAAGGAAGATGATTGTGTGACTCTTGTGGTGCAAGATCAAGGAGAAGGAATTAAGCCTGAAGTATTAGAAAAATTAGGTACTCCGTTCTTCACTACAAAGGAAAAAGGGACGGGGTTAGGTTTAGGTGTGAGTTATGCTATAGCTGCCCGTCATAATGCGAAAATCGAAATTCAAACTGGACAAGCTGGCACTGCTTTTTTTGTTAAATTTAAACTGTAATCATGTGTCGTAGACTATCTAAAGAAGAAATAAGCCCGAATCATGTACAAATCTTAAAGAGATATACATGATTTGGGCTTTTAATCATGATGTTTTTATCCATTCTCCTGATTTCTTCATAATCTTTCCGTGATCCACAACCAATGTACCTTGGTTAAATGTCCCCATAATTTTACATGGAAAGGTATGTCCGATATAAAGACTATGTTTATGCTTAGCCTGAAAGTTTTCCTTTGTTACATGGAAGGATTTCAACGAGACGATGGCAAGGTCCGCATCCATACCGGTACGAATTTCTCCTTTTCGAGAGGATAGACCGAAACGTTTGGCAGGTGCGGCGGCTGTCAAGTTTGCGATACTTGAAAAAGGAATGTTATAGGATAGGGCAAGTTCAATCATTGCCATGAGAGAAAATTGTCCGCCACTAATTCCTCCCCATGCATGAAAGATATCGTGGATTTTCGGATCCTTTAATTCATAGGGACACGGGGAATGGTCGGAGGAAATCATATCAAATTTTCCTTCTAGTAAACAATTGATTAATCGGCGCTGCTCTGTTTCGTCTCGTAAGGGAGGGGCGCATTTTGCAATGGGTCCTTTCTCTACTAGATGGCCATGGTTAAAAAGCAAATAGTGGGGGCAGGTTTCGACGGTTACATCTATATCTCTTTGTTTGGCAGCTTCTATTTTTTCGATTGCAGCATTACTGCTAATATGGACAAAGTGGAGGCGGCAGCCTGTAATTTCTGCATAGGTAAGAGCACGCTCTACTGCTTCTGCTTCTGCAATGAAGGGTCTTGATTCTGCATAATCATCGCTACTAAGCAGACCGCTTTTTTCTTTTTCCTGTTTGAGCAATTCCGTAATTGTGGCACTCTCTGCATGCAAGGCTAAAATTTTGTTCAGAGAAGCAATTTTTTTCATCCCACTTAGTAAGGTATAATCATCAACGGCTTCAAATTCTTTATTTCCTGTTGGGGAGAGGAATGCCTTGAAGCCGATTACACCTGCCTGTGCAAGTGGAGTTAAGTCTTCTTCATTACCTGGCACAAGTCCGCCCCAGAGTCCAAAATCTACTACTGATTTTTGCAAACCAATTTCCGCTTTTTCATGAAGCGCTTGCTTTGTAACCGTAGAGGGGATTCCGTTTAATGGCATATCGAAATAAGTCGTACATCCGCCTGCTGCCATCATGGCAGAACCTGTTTCAAAGCCTTCCCAATGCTCGCGCCCAGGTTCGCTGAAATGGACATGGACATCGATCATGCCAGGAAATACATACTGATTATCTGCTTGCCATTCGTAGTCTGCTAAGCCGTACAAATGATCGCTAATATTGACAATCACTCCATCTTTAATGCCGATATCTGCTTTTCTTACTTCATTTGGAAAGACAACCTGACCATTTTTAATAAGTACATCATATACAGACATATGGAACGCTCCTTCTTTCTTTTAAGCTTACAAGACAATGGTTTTGTGCGATTCTACGTTGTATACATCTAGCGCTGCTTGCAGCGCTTCGCCTACGTTTATTTTTACATCATGACGAAGTAATACGGCTTCAAGAGCTCCGAGCAGGAAGAGAATATTCTCTTTGCGGCAGCTAAATCCCATTGTACCAATTCTCCATATTTTTCCTTGCAAGGGACCAAATGAGCTGGCTATTTCAATGCCGAATTCATGAAGTAGCATGCTTCTTACAGATTCTCCGTCTATCCCTGTAGGAATGGTAACACTCGTTACGGTAGGAAGCTTATGCAATCTGTTTCCGAACAAATGTAAGCCCATTGCTTCTATACCAGCAATTAGTGCGGCTTCATGGAGTTTATGCCGAGCAAAACGAGTATCTAATCCTTCCTCAAGGACAAGACGCAATCCTTCTCTGAGTGCATAGAGCATGGATGTTGCTTCGGTATGATGGTTCAATCTTCTTGGTCCCCAGTAATCCTGTAGCATACTTAAATCGAAATAATTGCTTATAATCGGTGGATGATTTGATAAGTGCTGGCGCTCATCATCGGTTGCAATCCCACGTTCTACTTTTTTTCTTGCTAAAATAATTTTTTCAATTCGTTCATTATACGTAATGGGTGCCATGCCAGAAGGGACAGACAAGCATTTCTGCGTGCCTCCAATCAAGCCATCAATCATCCATTCATCTACTTTCACCTCAGTACCGCCAATGGAAGCAACGGCATCAACCACGAGCAAAATATCCAGTTCCCTGCATGCCGCGCCAATTTCTTGTAGGGGTTGCATACAGCCGGTAGACGTTTCACCGTGTACGATTGCTGTAATTTTAGGAGATATCTTTTTCATTTCATCAATTACGATCTGCGGATTAAATACTTCTCCCCATGGACACTCGATAGTGTGGACTTCGGCACCGTATCGTTCGCAAATTTCTACGAGTAAATGACCAAATCTACCGAAGATTGGAACGAAAACACGGTCGCCAGGTTCAATGATGCTGCAAAGAATGGCTTCATTCCCGGATCGTGACGTTCCATCTACCGGAAATGCCCATTGATTCTTAGTTTGAAACACCTGGCGGAGCATATCCATTACTTCATTCATAATCGTTGTAAAAGCTGGATCAAATTGTCCTAATATAGGTGTACTCATTGCCCGCAATACGCGAGGATC
>NZ_JBXKMX010000231.1:0-2022 GCF_056992975.1 Ectobacillus sp.
GTGTAGAAACAGGAGAGACGATGCCCATCTTAAATTTAGGTGGTGGCTTTGGCATTCGCTATACGAAAGAAGATACTCCTCTTCCCGTTTCCACGTATGTAAAAGAGATGACGGATACCGTACGTGCACAGTTTACAAGTCGAAACTATCCTATTCCAGAGATTTGGATTGAACCAGGTCGTAGTATCGTAGGAGATGCTGGAACAACCTTATATACAATTGGATCGATAAAAGACATACCAGGAATTCGCAAGTATGTTGCCGTGGATGGAGGCATGACAGATAACATCCGTCCTGCTCTTTATCAGGCATCCTATGAAGCATTGCTTGCTAATCGAGCAAAGGAACAACCTGAAGAAAAGGTATCCATTGCAGGAAAATGTTGTGAGAGTGGAGATATGCTTATTTGGGATATTGACTTGCCAAAAGTAGCATCTTCGGATGTATTAGCGGTATCGTGCACAGGAGCATACGGATATTCTATGGCAAGTAACTATAATCGTATTCCTAGACCTGCTGTTGTATTTGTTAAAGATGGAAAATCAAAAGTTGTTGTAGAACGAGAAAGTTATGCTGACCTTGTGAAGAATGATCGTTTGAACACGAATCATTTTGTCTCACAACCAATCGTGTAACACCAATTCAAAAACTCGGTGTAATGAGTAAAAAAGGCGAGTAGGAAAAACGTCCAATTGAGTCGTTTCTCCTGGCTTGCCTTTTTTATGCAGCATATTTTTGCATAAAGTCTCATATAATGAAGTGCACGATTCGTGACGAGGAGAGTTTATATGAGAAATACGGCATTGTTTGTTATGGATGTGCAGCCACCTTATCTAAATGCTGTTACACCAATTGAATACACAGATATGCCTGCAATGCTACGCACAATTAACGAAGCAATTGATAAAGCTAATCATCTTAATATAGTAGTTGTTTATGTAGCAACCCAGCACAATGGGGGCGATTGGTGGAAGAAATGGCGGTATCATATGGATGCAACAGAAGGTAGAATAATGCTCGACCCTCGTTTGAAAATTATAAATGATATAGTATTTACAAAAAGACGAAGTAGTGCGTTTTCTAATGATAGGCTTGCTGTTTTTATAAGGGAATGTAAAATTCATCACATAATAGTGGTAGGCCTTTTGGCTGAAACAACTATTCGCAGTACCGCACTTCAGGCTAAAAAAAAGGGATTTCATGTAACTATTGTGGAAGATGCCATTGCTGGAACAGATGCGGATAAGAAGCAAAGTGTGTGTACCTATATGGCTGGGGAAGGAATTATTGTTCGTAAGCTATGTCAAGTATTTAGTATGGAATCAAGCCTTTCTTATGAAAGAAATGATACCACATTAAACAAATTGAAAAAATGGGATTGAAAATATTTGGAATTGTGTTACTATTATAAAAAATACTTATCCAGAGTGGTGGAGGGAACTGGCCCGATGAAACCCGGCAACCTGCTACAGGCAAGGTGCTACTTCCAGCAAAATGGTATCCATTTTGAAAGATAAGGTAAAATTGTTACCTCAACAGTCTTTTCGAAATGGAAAAGATTTTTTGTTTTTAAGAAAGGAAAATAGAGGGGGTTGACTGTTGTGGTAGTAGAGGAACAATTAAGGCAATTGACTGAAACCATTAAGACAATGTTAGGTGATATGAAATATGGATCTATTACACTTGTTGTCCAAGATGGAAAAGTGATTCAACTAGAGAAAAACGAGAAAGTACGTTTAAAATAGCATATATTCGCTGACTAGAAAAACTAGAGGCGGTCTTATCTTACATTAGGATAAGACTGCCTTTTTTAGTTGGCTTTTATTCTGTATGTAAGTTACGTATTTTCAACAGTAAAGGAGAATAGGCAATGATAACGTATGAAACATGGGAAGATTCAGAGCTTTCGTTTACAGACAATGATGAAACAAAGGGAGCTCTTTCTGTAGTCCGCTGGGCGTATGAGCAATACGGGGAAGATATCGTGTACGCGTGTAGTTTTGGAATCGAAGGAATTGTACT
>NZ_JBXKMX010000232.1:0-4462 GCF_056992975.1 Ectobacillus sp.
CTAAGGTTGATAGTATGCCTGGATTAAATATTCCATCTGTATCCTTGTAAAACTCCTCAGCCTTTTCTAAGATTTGAAAGAGGGAAAAGGAAACTTCTCTTTCTTCGCCTACATGCTCGTTTAGCTGAGAAAGCTCACTGTCTGGTCGAAATCGACTGCATGTATTTTCAATTGCGTCTAGCCAAATCTCCACTTGACGAAGAATTTCAGAATCTAAATAGGAAACAATTCCCAGTTCAACTGTTGTACTCATCGCATGAAAGGAATACTTGTTCATATCATGAACCCCCGGTTGTGGAACTGTATCTCTTACTATGAGAAGGAGCACTATATCCTTGTGAAGGACTTACGCTGCTGCTAGAATTGCTGTTACTAGAGTAGCTATTAGAATTGTTACTGCTAGAATTGTTGTTACTTGAATTATTACTGTTTGAATTCCCATTGTCTGAATTCCAGCTACTAGAACTGCTATTACTACTTGTGTCAGGTGGTGTAACGGATGAATTATTATCTGATTTAGCGTTCGTATCAGGTGCAGGGACATCATCAGAATCTTGGGAAGGTGTAGAGGTTGCTTCCCCTTGTTGTACCCCAACATTATTTTGTGCAATCGTACTTGTATATCCTAAATAAGAAACCATTCCTGCGACAAGAGAAACACTGCTTATTCTAACACCCCAAGTAATCAATGTTTTTTGGCTCATGGTATTGTGCTCCTTTTTTGTATTTGTATTGTTTATATATTGTATAATAAGGGCTAATTCTTAAAATAACCTTAACCCTAATGAAAAATTTTAAAAAAGTCATTGGCGTTTTGGACAAAAAAGTATGTAACAATTTATTTTTAACTTTTTGCAGATGTTTGTATAATGGAAGAATAGGGTATAAAATGTTTTCGTTTTTCAAGAAAGGCTAAAGTATGAAGTGTATAAAAATATGGGTATCTCTAAAGAAAATAAATTGTAGTATACATGAAAAAAGTAGAAGGGGTGTTCAGAGATGGCTCAGTCCTTTCTTTTATTTATTGTAGCCGGACTTGCTGAAATTGGTGGTGGATATTTAATTTGGCTATGGCTTAGAGAAGGCTATGCGGTTAGTTATGGTTTAATTGGTGGAATCATTCTTATTGTATATGGAATTATTCCTACTTTCCAATCGTTTCCATATTTTGGACGTGTATACGCGGCGTATGGTGGGGTTTTTATTGTCTTATCTCTTTTATGGGGATGGGTGGTCGATCGTAAGGTGCCAGATCTCTATGATTGGATTGGAGCAAGTATGTGTGTTATTGGTGTTGGTATTATGTTAGGGGGACCACGCCATTAATAGTTAAGGAGGAGTAGATTTGAATGTAGAAGAGCAGCTGCAAATAAAGGTAAAACGTAAAGGTATGCCGATACGTAATGTAGCAAAGCGGGCATTTTTTGTTACGATAGGTGCTATATTAATGGCAGTCGGACTTGAAGTTTTTCTTATTCCAAACAATGTAATTGATGGGGGAATAACGGGTATTTCAATTATGCTTGCCCATATAACGGGGTTACCTCTCGGGGTTTTTATCTTTATTATTAATCTTCCTTTTTTCTTTATTGGATATAAGCAAATCGGGAAAACATTTGCAGTTTCCACTTTATACGGGATTATCGTACTTTCAATAAGTACAGGATTATTACATACAGTTCCCAAACTAACGGGAGATATTTTACTAGCAACTGTTTTTGGCGGTGTTCTAGCAGGGATCGGGGTTGGATTAGTGATTCGAAATGGTGGATCCTTAGATGGAACGGAAATCACGGCCATATTAATTAATAGTAGAGTTCCGTTTTCAGTCGGAGAAATTATCATGTTTTTTAATATCTTTATTCTTGGAAGTGCAGGATTTATTTTCGGATGGGATAGAGCAATGTATTCATTAATGGCATATTTCATTGCATTTCGTACGATTGATGTGGTAATTCTAGGTCTTGACGAGTCTAAATCTGCTTGGATTATTAGTGATCATCATCAAGAAATTGGCGAGGCAATCTTAGCTCGGTTAGGTCGTGGTGTTACATACTTGAGCGGCGAGGGTGCTTATACAGGTGATGATAAGAAAGTTATTTTTGCTGTTATTTCAAGATTAGAAGAAGCAAAGCTTAAATCAATTGTTGAGGAAAAAGATCCAAATGCCTTCTTAGCTGTAGCAAATATTGCAGAAGTACGGGGCGGCCGTTTTAAGAAGAAAGGGATTCATTAAAAAGAAGCAGGAATGGCTTTTCATTTGCCATTCCTGTTTCTTTTCTTATGTTCATCAGATGAAGAGGTTTACTAAAGCGAATCATCTGCAACTACCTTCCAGTTATGATTTACGGTAGCCTGTACAGTTTTTCTTTCTAGAATATAGTTTGTAATAAGCTCTGCCATATCCATTGGAATGTCTTTTATAATAGGCTTATTTTGATACATGGTGTAATTTCCCCCGCCTCCAGCACGGTAGTTATTCATCACAACATCAAATTCTTCTTCGAGATTAAGTGGTTTCCCCTCGTATTCTAGCTGTTGGACACGGTTGCCAACTGGCTTTGCAATGTTCAAAACGTAGGAAATTCCTTCCCACATGTCATAATTGTAGTGTTGTGGCTTTGGCTCCATGAATGCTGGATTCACGACGATATTCTGTTCTTCATCTAGTAGGAAATAGTCCGCAGATTGCTCCAATGCATCTTTAATATCATGACCAGTAATTCGAATGACCTTTAATGTATTGGGGTAGATATAATTTGATACGATATCACGCATTGTAATGTTCGTAGGAAAACCTGTTGAATGATTGTGAAAAAGGGCAGTATTTGAAATATTTACATTCGCAATGTCCATTTGTACTTTATTAATAAACTCAATGACAGCATTATCCTGCATACGTGTTTGCATTGCGTCTGTTATACTCATATCCCCTTCGATTTTTCCAATCGGTTGATCCAGCCATTGTTGTGTGATTTCTTCATAAGAAGAAGTCAATTTCAATATTTCTTCATCTGGTACAACATCCTTTGTAGAAAGTAGCTCTGACTGACTCTGTGTTACGTTCCACTCCGTACCATTATGTTCGAAAGTTACAGACACCTTTCCTAGCCCATGACCATTAAAGCTTGGTTGCAAAATGGCTACACCATTTAATTTTTCGCCTGCAATGGTACGATGCTGATGACCAGTAAGAAGGACATCAATTCCATCAATTTCATGACAAATAGCATATCCTTGATTTTCACCAGTGAGTTTTTCTGTTGGTTCACCCGTCTTTAAATCTCTTTCAAACCCGCCATGATAGGAAACGATGAGTAAATCAGGATTTATTTTTTCACGTATGTATTGAACCCATTTTTTTGTGGATTTCAGAGCATCTTCAAAGGATAAGTCTGCAATATAGCTGGGATTTTCCCAATTCGGAATGTAATGAGTGGTAACGCCAAGGATGGCAATTGTAATATCCGGCTGTATTTTTTTTATGATATAGGGTGTTCCAAAGTATGGCTCGCTCGTTTGTGCATCTAAAATATTTGCACATAGATAGGGATGGTTGGAAGAACTGATAGCATGCATCAATACGTCCATACCATAGTTAAATTCGTGATTACCAATTATGGCTGCATCGTAGCCAATATAATTTAAAACAAGAGACATTGGATTTTCTTTTTGAAGCATAGATTTCGCATAATGATATGTCAGCGGAGTTCCTTGAATAAGATCTCCGTTATCAATAACAATTACCTCTTTATGAAGAGACCGTTCTCGTTTAATAAGCGTGGCGATTTTTGCAATGCCAACGTCTTCTGGGTGATTGTCGCTATAAGTAATCGGATAAATGTTACCGTGAATATCACTAGTTTCCAAAATTGTCAGTTGCACTTGCTTGTGCATGCTCACTGATATGCCCCCTTTTAATCGTTGAAAAGTAAAGGTAAAGGATGAACTATTTTTATTTGAACAATACATAAAAAATGTAAATAAAATGTGTAATTAATGTAATAATATCATTTATTTAGTAGTTTTATGGAAATTGAATGATATACTTCTTTCTAGTATTAAATTATTCATAAAATTGTCATATACGGAGGTAAAACCATGTTTAAGAAGATCATTACAATTGGTGCTACTCTTGCTTTAACAGCTGGAATTCTAGCTGGATGTGGCACAAAAGAAAACAGTGCAGCAAGCACACAGCCTGCAAAACAAGGTTATGTCCCTAAGTCTTTAACAGTTCAATTTGTACCATCACAAAGTGCAGATACACTAGAAGCAAAAGCAAAGCCGCTCGAAAAATTATTAAGTGATAAGTTAGGTATTCCGGTAAAAGTTAGCGTTTCAACTGATTATAACACTATCATTGAAGCGATGGCATCTAAACAAGTAGATGTTGGATTTTTACCTCCAACTGCTTACGTTTTAGCGCATGATAAGAAAGCAGCAAACGTAGCACTTCAAG
>NZ_JBXKMX010000233.1:0-4058 GCF_056992975.1 Ectobacillus sp.
CCGGTTTCCCCTGTAGAACAAGTCAGCGTCCCATCTAGAAAACTAAGTCGCTCCTGCATCCCTTTCATCCCATTGCCTGCTCCGTCGTTCTCCTGAATCCCAATCCCGTTGTCGCTAACCGTAAGTAATATTTGACTCTTCTCCTGTTCGATTTTTATCTCGCATCTGGACGCCTTGCTATGCTTCACAACGTTAGTTACAGCCTCACGCAAGCACATGCTTATCGTATTTTGCAATAGCGAAGGAAGCTGTTGCTCCCCTGCCTCTTCATACGTACATGTAATCCCTGCCGCCTGCAAGATTCCCTTTGCCTGAGCCATCTCCTCCTGAATCGAACTACTGCGCATATCCGCAATAAGTTCCCGCACATGTTTAAGGGCAGTGCGCGAAATCATTTGAATTTCCCTTGCCTCCTGCTTGGCACGGTCTGGATCCCTTGCTGCGACTCGTTCAACGAGCTGGCCCTTTAACGTAAGCAGTGATAGCGTATGACCGAGCGTATCATGAAGATCCCTCGCAATTCGCTGCCGCTCCTCGCGTTTCACAAGCTCGTTAATTTGTGCGTTTGCCGCATGCAGTTCATTTTCAAGCTGCCGACGCTTCACCTGCATGCGCATCCCGAAAGGAAACACCATCATTAACACAATAAAGGGAAGCATATAATAAATATCTTGATTAACCCATGTATCCAGTGTAAAGAAAAACGGCGTAATGACAGCTATGATAAAAATAGCATATAGCTGTAAATAGCGTGTTTTCGTGCGAGCGTAACTTATAAAAGAAGCAGCATAAAAATTCATAAACAAATAATTAATATTGTAAAAGGTGGAATAGATAAAGATAATCCCAATGTGTAACAATAGCCAGATTTCAAAGGTTTTCGTCGTTGCATACGCTTGTCGATATGACACAACAAAAATTGCCAGCAACAAATAGCCGACAATTCTTTTTACATCCGTTTCAAGCATTAAATATCGAATCGGAAACACGAGATAGATAAGCCATATATACGGAAAATATCCATACTTCTCCGGGAACAATCTGAACCTTTCTCCCAATTACACCGCTTCCTGTCTTTTTCTTATATAGATGGATAATACGACGAATACAACGAGATATCCTGCCAACAGAGCAGCGTTAGCTGGATCTGGTGCCTTTCCGTCTACGATATTCCAAGCACCATTACCAAATGAGTATGTCGGCAGAATCTTCCCAATTGTTTGCAGCGTAGTTGGGAAAATTTCAAGAGGCATCCATAATCCGCCGAGCATAGAGATGCTTAAATACAAAATATTTGCTACCGCAGATGCAGTGTCAATTTTCTTCATCGTCCCAATAACCGTCCCGAGAGCTAAAAATGGCATGGCACCGATTAAAATCCAGAAAAAGCTTGAAACCCATTGCCACATGCTCAGTTGAATGTGATTAATCAAAAACCCAGCTACAAACACAACAATAATACAAAGGGCATTCACAAGCGACTGTGCAATCATTTTTGCTGCCACGTACACCCCATTTGGGAGCGGCGTAATTCGCATAAGACGAGACCAGCCTTGTGTATTTTCCTGAACGAGCCGAAGCCCGAGCGTATTGATAGCCGTTCCGATGACACTAAAGGCAGCCATCGATACGAGATAATGTTCCTTCCAGGTTGCATCTGCATTTCCCCCTGTCACCATATTCGTAAAAAGGTAATAAAATAAAATTGGCATCACGAGGGAAGCAAAGATAAATCTTCTATTCCGAAACGTTCTCATTACCTCCACTTTACATTGCATCATCATCGGATTCATATAACCTCCTCCTTTGTTTCTTCCACAATTTGCTCAAACGCCTCATCTAATTTACCGCGCTCTACATCGATATCGTAAATGTTTAATTTTCGTTCAAATATGGCCCTCAGTACCGCATCCGTATCGTTCGTCATGAAAGAAATGCGCGTTCCTTTCACTACTACATCAGACACATGTGGAAACGATGCAAGCAAGGAAACCGGAATGGGCTCTTTCATCGATGCAGTCACAGACTTCTTCGTAATTCTCGCCTTCATCTCTTCAGGGGTACCATCCGCAACAATGCTTCCGTTTGTAAATAATATAATGCGATCTGCTAATTGATCTGCTTCCTCCAAATAGTGCGTCGTTAAAATAATCGTCTTCCCTGCTTTTGCAAACTGTCGAATTTCATCCCAGAAATGCTTTCTCGACGTAATATCCATCCCTACCGTTGGTTCATCTAAAAAGAGAATATCCGGGTTTCCGGTAAGAGCAAGTGCAAAGCCGAGGCGGCGTTTTTGCCCGCCCGACAAGCTATCTGCCATTTTCTTCTCCTCTGCTTCTAAATCGGCAAGACGCAGCAGCTCATCCTTTAGAAGGGGCGCTTCATAATAGCTACGGAACAGTTCAATTGTTTCTCCTACCGTTACTTCATCCATATGACTGACCTCCTGCAGCATCGCTCCAAGCTGCTGGCGAACAGCCTTTGGATTTTTACCAAACATCTCAACCATTCCTTCTGTGGGCGTAAGTAGACCAAGCATCATCGAGATCATCGTCGTCTTCCCTGCACCGTTCGGACCCAAAATTGCAGTTACTGTTCCTTTTTCAATCGAAAACGAAACATTCTGCACGGCAACTTTATCCTTAAACCGCTTTGTAATCTGCTTCACTTCAATTATCTTTTCCATGTTCCCACCTCCAGGTTATAGTTCTATTTTATGATGGGTACATTTTCCATAACAGTAAGGAATGTCACCGGATTAAGATGACAATAGTCATGATTTTTTTTGAAGTAAATGAGGAAAAGTGTTACTATCATGTGAGGATACCTACGAGAAGGAAGTGTCAAAATGATTATTCAAGATGAGAAGGATTTAGAAGGATTACGAAAAATTGGACGGATCGTGGCATTAGCACGTGAAGAAATGAAAAAGCAAGCAAAGCCCGGTATGACAACGAAGGAACTCGATTTAATCGGAAAAGGCGTTTTGGATGAGCACGGCGCCATCTCTGCCCCCATGCATGAGTATGATTTTCCCGGTGTTACTTGCATTAGTGTAAACGAAGAAGTAGCGCATGGCATGCCTGGAGATCGCGTGTTGCAAGAAGGCGATATCGTAAATGTCGACGTATCCGCAGCGCTTGACGGATACTATGCAGATACAGGTATTTCGTTCGTTCTCGGCCACGATGAATTGAAAGAAAAACTATGTCAAGCAGCCGTCGATGCATTTTGGGATGGCATTAAAAAGGCAAGAGCAGGCGCTAGACAAAATCAAATCGGCCGCGCAGTTATGAACTCTGCAAGAAAAAAGGGTCTTACCATTATTGAAAACTTAACAGGTCACGGTATCGGTCAAAGCCTTCACGAAGCACCTGAGAACGTCCTCAATTACTTTGACCCATTAGATAACAAGCTATTGAAAGATGGCCTCGTCATAGCGGTTGAACCATTCGTTGCAAACGGAGCAACGTACATCGTGGAATCAGGGGATGGCTGGACATTCGTCACACCGGACCGAAGCCCCGTTGCACAGTGTGAACATACCATTGTCGTAACAAGAGGCGAACCAATCGTATTGACGGAATTGTAAGTAGAAGAAAAACGAATCCTTCGCGGGTTCGTTTTTTTCTATCTTGTCGGACCGCCGTTAAATGCTCGGTTTCCGCCGTTAAACCTTAGGGCACCGCCTTTATTTTCTTCTTTCTCTTCTCTTTTTTTCTTCTATCCTGGCGATCCGCCGTTAAATACTCGGTTTCCGCCGTTATTCTTCCTCATTTCGCCGTTAAACCTTAGGGCACCGCCTTTATCCGATCACTTCTTCTATCTTTCCGCTCGTATTTGTCCCTTTTTCGATCGCATCCGCGGGGTTTCCGATCACATTTGCTTCTGATTCGATCGTAAAACGGCTTTCCCCTTGCCTTCCGCTCGTATTTACCCCTTTTCCGATCGCATCTTCTATTTTTTCGATCGCATCTATGGGGTTTCCGATCACATTTCCTTCTGATTCGCTCGTAAGACGGCTTTCCCCTTGCCTTCCGCTCGTATTTGCCCCTTTT
>NZ_JBXKMX010000234.1:0-3394 GCF_056992975.1 Ectobacillus sp.
CGGTCCTCATTAAAAATACGTAAATTAAATTCGTACGTAAATTCAATTGGCGCATCTTTATCAAAATTACGAGCCATCGGAGAAAACAGCCGTGTTTTCCGAGCAGAAATCGGACATGGCACATTTAAAATGTGCAGTTGACCATTGTTCGGAAAGTGAACAGTAAGACTTGCAGCAAGAGGGGGATAGATATCAAATACACGAAGCCATTTAAAATCAGGTGGTGCGAGATGCTCTGCGCCTTTTGGATAATTGCTTACGGTACTTACATACTCTGCATGTAAGCCGTAATCTGTTTTTTCAACCTGATAGCTTGGAACAAAGGGATTCTCTCTGCTGCCAAATGATTTATGATGAACCCAAGCAAAATGAGAAACATCTAAAAATCCTTCTATTTGCCGCCCAGCTGAGCCATCTATATCAATCGTGGGGGGAAGAATGTTCAGGTAGTTCTCGTCATCCCATGCATTGAGCGGTGGTATGGTTTCTTCCTCACCTGTTAAGGTAGTCCAAAGGAGCCCATATCGCAATGCTACTGGATAGATGGTAAGACATAATCGAGGTGAAATGTTAGCATCTGGATGGGCGGGAATGGATGTACAATTTCCGGTTGGTCCATAGCTAAACCCATGATAGGGACAGACGATATTGTCTCCTTCGACCCAGCCCATACTGAGCGGGGTCCCTCTGTGCAGGCAAAGATCCCGCGCCACTATTATTTTTTCATTTGTTTTGTAAACAACAAGGTCCACATCGAGCAGTTTAACTGCCAAAGGTTTTTCCGAAATTTCATCAATCCGTGAAATGGGATACCAATAGTTAGCAAGTACGGTCCAATCTTCTTTACTGAATGTGCAGTCTCGCGGAAAGGGAGTCTCTCTTTTTTTCTTTACAGGAAAACTGGTCTCAGTCATACGGATCCTCATCCTTTCTATTTCCAGTTGTTTTCTATAATAGTAGCAAGAAATAAAATAAAAATTACTTATATTGTAAGAAAATCTAACATTTTTATTATCTTCAAATTTAAATAAGGTATAATTTGGATAAAATTAATTAGTAAATTATAAAAAACGGGAAGTTGTGTTACTTTTAATTACAAAATATGTAATTATTTTCGGAAGTAGCATGATTCAAATTCAGTTTTTAGAGGTGATCTATACAGTGATAACCCTTCAATCTTTAAATGAAACAAGTAATGATGAGTTTACAGCTATGCTAGGTGGTATATTTGAACATTCACCGTGGATTGCAGCCAAGGCAGCCATATCAAAACCCTTTACTTCGTTAGAGGAGTTGCATGCAGCGATGGTTGCCATTGTAAAGCATGCGACAAATGAGGAGAAGCTTTTGCTTATTCAAAAGCATCCAAATCTAGGGGAAAGGGTGGCAATGAGTAAGGACTCAAATGTAGAACAACAGGGAGCAGGGCTAAAGGAGCTCACGGAAGAGGAATATAATCGTTTTCTTACGCTTAATGAGAGGTACATGAAGAAGTTCGGTTTTCCCTTTATCCTAGCAGTCAAAGGGAAGGATAAACAGGATATCTACAAAGCGATGGAAACAAGAGCGAACCATTCACAACTAGTTGAGTTTGAGACTGCACTGTCGGAAATTTATAAAATTGCTTTCTTTCGTTTACAAGAAAAAATAATCTGTTAGGGGGACATTTTGATGAAAAATAAATCATCTGAACAAACACTTTGCTATGGTAAGGGCGATGTGTTCGCCTACCGAACGTATGTAAAACCATTAACGGGCATTCGAACCATACCTGAGTCTGATTTTGAGGGTAGGGATAACATTCTATTTGGATTAAATGTAAAGGTAGCGATTTCCGGTAAACAATTCATTCCTTCATTTACAGAAGGGGATAATTCCATGGTTGTGGCAACGGACTCGATGAAGAATTTTATTCAAAGACATTTGGCCCATTATGAGGGCTCTACGTCCGAGGGGTTTGTAGCATACGTAGCGGAGCAATTCTTAAATATGTATTCGCATATTGAAACGATTACTATGATTGCTGAGGATGTAACATTTGAACCTGTGACAGAATCTTCATCGAAGCGGTTGAAAACGAGCAATCTCGTGTTTAAGAGATCTCGAAATGAACGGGCCCAGTCCCAAATTGAAATGGCGCGTTCAGAGGATGGTACAGCGATTCTTAAACAAAGTAGTGCGATTCTCGATTTACAGTTGATTAAAGTAAGTGGGAATTCCTTTGTTGGCTTTATTCGTGATGAGTATACGACTTTACCTGAAGACGGAAATCGTCCGCTATTTATCTATTTGAATATTCATTGGGTGTACGAAGAAACAGAAGATGCATTCGGTACTAACCCGTTCAACTATGTTGCGGCGGAACAAATTAAAGATATTGCTTCTTCGACTTTTCATGAATTAGAAACACCGTCGATTCAAAATTTAATTTATGAGATTGGTAGCCGTATTCTAATGAGGTTCCCGCAATTATTAGAAGTAACCTTTGAATCACAAAATCATACGTGGGAAACAGTTGTGGATGAAATACCCGGATCTATTGGAAAAGTTTATACAGAACCGCGACCACCTTATGGGTTCCAGGTATTCACCGTTACGAAAGAAAATATGAATTATGCATTGAATAGTGCTACGAAAGAAACGACACTGGGGTAAGAGGAGAGCTTATGTCAGGACTAACAACTCATGTTTTAGATATAGCGAGCGGTCATCCGGCTGCTCATGTGAAAATTGAACTGTATATGTTACGGCTTCAAAAGCGGGAATGGCTAAAAACAGTAGTGACAAATGAAGACGGTAGACCCGGACTACCTTTGCTTTTGCCAGAGGAAATGGAAGCATGCGAATACGAACTTGTTTTTCATATTGGTGATTATTTTAAAGGTCTAGGGGTAACGTTACTAGAGCCACCTTTTCTAGATAAAGTTCCCGTTCGATTTGGCATTTCGAATCTTGCGTCTCATTATCATGTCCCGTTGTTGATCTCTCCTTATGGGTATCAGGTTTATAGGGGAAGTTAAGAAAATCTATAATTATTTGCTAGTGAAGTAAAAAAACCACCTCAACTCCAATATGGAAGCTTGAGGTGGTTTTATTTGAATCTATAAGCTATTTTGTTACGCTACCCTTTTAGAATCATCTGAATCTGGTGAACTTGGGGATTTAGAGAATAGATGAATGTTATATTTTGCAAGTAAGCCATCAACGCCCCATTTTCCAGCATTCGCACCAGCTAATAAGATAAACATAGAAAGAAGCACTAACTGGGGATTTGTACTCGTTGTACCACTAAACATATAAGCAAAGTTCATAACCATTCCAAAGAATACAGCGGTTTTTGGTAGGAAACCAATAATAAGACCTAATCCTACTAATAATTCTCCCCAAGGTACTA
>NZ_JBXKMX010000235.1:0-5603 GCF_056992975.1 Ectobacillus sp.
AGGTAAATTGGGATCATTACTGGGAATGGCCTTGGATACAAATGGTGCAAGGGTTTTTTGGGACAATCTTTGCTGATATACGAGACGGAAGACAAGGATTATGGCTTGTTAGTATGCTATTTGTCTATATAGGCCTATTTAAAATTTGGAGCATTCGTATTAATGTCCCGTGGGAGAGATGGGGAGTTATCCTATTTACGGTTGCGAATGTGATACTTGCATTTTCGTTTAATACGCGTGGTGTCCCGTTCTACAGTACATTTCGTTATGTAAGTGTCGTGTTCCCGATATACGGTCTGATCGCGGTTGTATTGCCAAAGAAGATGCAACATATTGTGCTTGGTTTATTTACCATATTGGCATTTGTCGGGGCATGGACGTTTACCCATCACAATTGGTTTGCATAATTTGAACAGGTTCAGAATTTAATAGAGTAATAGCCCTTTTCAAGCATCTCGTTTTTTAATAAATAAAAAACGAGGTGTTTTTATTTTTGAAAAAATAAAAGAATTATTTGCGTATTCTGAATATTGGTGCTAAACTAACAAAAAAACAACATGAAATGAGGAAAATAAGATGGGATATACAAAAAATACCTATACTTATATAATTTGTTTATTATGCTAGAGGACTGAAACATCCATTGATAAAATAATGGAATTGTTTGAGTCCCATTGCCGTTTATAACTAGAGGCGCTCAAGCATTAATAAACAAAGCGCCCATCCTGAAACGGAAGGGTTTTTTATTTGTCAAAAGAGAAGATAGACAAAGTATTCATAAAGGGGAGTAGAGAGATTATGAAAGAATATTTTATTGATCGTATGTATAAAGCATCTGCAGGTATTGCGAATGCTGTTTTGGTCACACTTGGAATTGGTTTGTTGTGTCAGACGTTTGGTAAGTTTGTTGGTTGGGATTCCTTTATTATGATTGGAGCAGTTGCAAAGTCACTGCTAGCACCAGCTATTGGTGCAGGTATTGCCTATCAATTAGGTGGAAATACATTAATTATCTACAGTGCAATGGTCACGAGTACGGTGGGCGGAAATGCAGCACATGTATTGGCAAACGGATCGGTTGCACTTGTATCTGGACAACCTATTAGTGCGGTATTAACAGCACTCGTTACGGTTTGGGTTGGTAAACGTTTAGTAGGACGTACAAAACTTGATATGATGGCGATTCCAGTAGCAGCTATTTTTGTGGGAGGGATTGTTGGTGTTGGTCTTGCAGCCGTTACCACTCCATTTCTTCAATGGATTAGTAAAGAAATTACAACTTCTGTACACGGTTCACCGCTGATTGCATCTATGGTTATTGCACTTGTATGGAGCATCTTCCTTATGTCACCTGCATCATCAGCAGCGCTTGCTATTGCACTTCAATTAGATCCAGTTTCTAGCGCAGCGGCTTTAATTGGCTGTACGGTTCAATTTGTAGGATTTACCATTATGTCATTACGTGAAAATGATCTAGGTGGTTTTCTTGCACAATCTGTTGTTACACCGAAAGTACAATTTCCGAATTTAGTGAAAAATCCACTGCTCGTCATTCCGCCATTTGTTGCAGCCGTTGTAAGTGCACCGATTGCAACGCTTGGATTTCATTTTCAAGTTTCGTATGAACTAGCTGGACTTGGATTAAATTCCCTTATCGCACCATTAAATATTTTAGCAACACAAGGAATGTATGGATTTATGGTGTATATCACAACAGGTATTCTTATTCCAGCAGCGATTACAATTGGCTTGCATTATGCTATTAAAGCGATTGGGTGGGCTAAAGCTGGAGATTTGCGAATGGAAGTTCAATAATACAACGTGGGTGCTTCGCTCACTTGAAATAAAAAAGCTTTGTCATTTTGTGACAAGGCTTTTTTCTATGTATAAATGTGATAAACTAGAGGGGATGTAGTTCTAGTTGCATACTTGCCGTCGTGTTTTTTTCTAAATTAAACAACATAAATAACAAATTTATTATGTATATAGATTAATATAACGTTTAACAAATATAAAGGGTGTGAAGAAGTTGAAACATGACCCGGTGAAGCAGGAATGTGCAGAAATAGAAATGCAGTTGCGCCGGCGGATTAAAGAATTAGAAGAGCGTGAAGAACAATTACAGAAGAATAAAGCGTTGTATGCGAAGATACTCGATGCGCTACCTTTACATATTTTTCTTGAAAATAAAGAAGGACAAACTCTTTATGTAAACGAAATGGCGTGTAGAAATAATCAAGTTGAGAGACATGAAATCATTGGGAATACCATTTTTGATCTTTTCCCAGAGGAAGTTGCAAACCGAATTCGCAAATCTGATTTAGAGGTATGGCATACAAAAAAATATTTAGTAGAAGAGAACCAGGTAGGAACAGATGATCAACCAGTCTATAAATTGGCTGGAAAGAAAATCTTTAATGCTGATTCGCCAGAAGAATATTTGCTCGGTTTTGTGTTTGATATTACAGATAGGGTAAAAGCAGAACAACAATTACGCGAAAGTGAAGAGAAATTTCGCATGGTGCTAGAACAAGCCGCTGATAGTTATTTTCTTATAAATAATGAAGGGGCAATTGTTGACGTAAATACAACCGCTTGTAAGATGCTTGGCTATTCACGCGAAGAATTGCTTTCCTTAACGGTAGAGGATATTACTTCTATTCCTATGGATCAGGTAGAGAGATACTACCAGTTGTGCAATGAAAATCGCTCTATGAATGTAGAGCATTATCTAATTTGTAAAAGTCAAATGGCGATTCCTGTTGACACAAATGTTGCACTTGTGATGATAGGGAATAAAAACATGTATGCAGCTATGTGCCGAGATATACGCGATAAAAAGAAGGCCGAAGAACGCATTCGCTTTATGGCCTTTCATGATTCTCTAACGGGTTTACCAAATCGTTGGTATCTCCGTTCCTATATCGAAACGTATGTAGCAGATGCACAAAATAAAGGAAGTTTGTTTGCTCTGTTACTTCTTGATTTGGATTATTTTAAAACAATCAATGATACGCTTGGTCATCAAGCTGGGGATTGTTTACTACAAGACGTAGCGAAGCGGCTTCAAGCGCACATACGAGAGCAGGATATACTGGCTCGATTAGGCGGGGATGAGTTTATTATCTTTCTACCTGATTTGGTAGCAATTGATCAGGTTGTTGCGACTTGTGACAGCATACTTCTTGGAATGGCCGAGCCGTTTATTTTGCATGGTAACCCTTATCAAATTACGACAAGCGTTGGTGTAAGCTACTCTTCCATGGATGCTTCGACTTTGGATAGTTTAATACGCCGTGCTGATATTGCGATGTATGCTGCAAAGGAACAGGGAAGAAACAAGTGTTGCTTCTTTCATAACGAGATGACAGATATCGCGAACAATGGAGTGAAAATGGAGCGCAATTTATTTCATATATGATTCTTTTTTCTATAAGAAACCATTCTATTTTTGTAAAGGGTGGTTTTTTTGCTGTTTCTAAATTTGCGATAAATAGATCAGAAATTTGGTAAGATAGAATATGCACATCTTAGAAAAGGACTGATATATTTGAAAATGAATGAGGATCATAGTGAGAATGCTCATCTAAAGAAAGAGCTTAGCTTACTAGAAGCCATTACGGTAGTGATGGGAATTGTAATTGGCTCAGGCATATTTTTTAAAGCATCCCCTGTGTTTGGACAAGCAGGTTCGGCTTGGGTGGGGATGGCAGCTTGGGTAGTAGGCGGTATTGTCACCATGGCCTCCGCTCTAACGGTTGCTGAAATAGGTGCAGCCATTCCGAAAACAGGCGGCTTGTTTGTATATTTAAAGGAGCTTTATAATGAAAAATGGGCGTTCTTGTACGGATGGGTACAAACGCTTGTCTATACACCTGGGATTATTGCTGCACTTGCCATTGTGTTTGCTACGCAGGCTACTTATTTTGTCCCGATGTCTGAGTTTCAGCAAAAGATGGTAGCGGCATGTATAATCATTTTTGTCATGCTAATGAATACGATCTCGACAAAGCTAGGAAGCCGCATGCAGGTCATTACAACATTTGCGAAGCTTATTCCAATTGTTGTTATAATTTTCTTCGGCTTGCTTAAAGGACAGGCACATAGCTTAGCATCAGCTTCGCAGACGACATTTCATGCAGCAGGTTTTGGAGCTGCTATTCTCGGAACGCTTTGGGCCTATGATGGCTGGGTAAATGTGAGCAATATGGCCGGCGAGCTAAAGCGTCCGAAAACGGATTTACCTAGATCGATTATTTTGGGGATAACGTTGATTATCACGATTTATTTACTGGTGAACATGGCGATTATTCAAGTTATGCCAGTGAATGAGGTGGTAGCCTCTCATAAGGCTGCTTCTGATGCTGCCGTTTATTTATTTGGTAATGCCGGAGCGGGATTTATTGCAGCGGGAATTATGATTTCTATTATTGGGGCGTTAAATGGATATATTATGACTGGTGTGAGAGTCCCGTATGCCATGAGTAAAGAGGGGCTATTTCCTTTTTCTTCTGTATTTAGTCGTATACACGGGACATTTCAAACACCTGTAAATATTTTTATACTAGAAGGGATCTTAGCATTTCTTTATCTTGCTACCGGGTCATTCGAAACGTTAACGAATTTAGCTGTATTTGTTATGTGGATCTTCTTTGTTATGACAGTCGCAGGTGTGTTTATTCTGCGGTATAAGTTTAAGCAAATGGAACGTCCCTATCAAGTACCACTCTATCCGATTATTCCTATCATCGGAATTGTAGGGGGAATCTATATTATCATGAGTACCCTGATTACGAGTACTCTCTATGCCATAGTTGGTATTTTAATCACGGTAATAGGAATTCCGGTATATATGATGGTGAAACGACAAAAACGAATCTAATGTTTAAACAAGAACGAGGAAATATTCCCTCGTTCTTGTTAATATTTACTAATATATTCCTGATCGATAATCGTATAGCCTCTGGAATGGTCAAACACATATTGTATGACCTTCATAAATTCTGTTTTCTTTAAAGATTGAAAGAGTACCTTAAAGAAGAGACGATTATCTAGTTCATAAATATCATCTACAACTCCCCGCACGCCGGAAAGCTCAGGATTGGATATTTCAATTACGTCTCCCAGTTTAAATGCATCATTTCGGAAATAATCATTTTTGTATAATATAACTTGATTTGTAGACATTTCATGGATATTAAATGTTGATTTATTATGCGAGGAAAGACTTCGAATCCATGCAAAGGCATTTTGCATTGGAATGTTTTCTTCATCTTCTGGCTTTGGCCTTTCCACACAAATAAGTATGCTGACGAAAATACCAACAATGTTATAGCAGCACCAAATTAAGTTGACGATAATGCTACTGTATGAATATAGATTGAAGTATAAACTGTATAGGCCAAAGATGATGGCAGCAATCGATGAAAAGAATAAGAGTAGATGCGGAAGAGCAAGAGTGAATTGGAAGTATTTCGAATCGGTTTTCTTTTCTTTGGATGTTACGTTAAAGTTAAGCTGCTTCTGAAATAATAGTTCAGCAAATGCAGCGCTGGCGAGATAGGGTGCTAGTGCAACTTCATAAATATTAGCCCAGTATAAGG
>NZ_JBXKMX010000236.1:0-4783 GCF_056992975.1 Ectobacillus sp.
TGAAGTGCAATTTGCCCAGCCTGTTCCGATAAATACTGCTTCTCAAGCTCCTCATATACCGCGCTTGCATCATTCACTTCTTTTTTCGCTTCATGAAGAGAGGATTCATCTTTCTTGCTTTCATTAAAAGCTTTCTCGACCTTCATTAATAATTTCACATCATCACGTAATGTATCCAACTCACGCTGTTTTGTTACAAAATGCTGCGATGCCTCATCCAGTTGTTGCAACTGCATAGAAATCTGCTTACGTGCTTGCATAGCTTGTTCATATTGTTGCTTATAGGTATGTAGTATCTCACTCTTTTTCGTTATAAGAGAAGCGAAAGCTGCAATTTTCGTTGTTCGTTCCGCCCATGTTTCCACAATGGATTGCATATCTTGAAGCGCATTCCACTCTTGCTTTCTCTGTTCACGCAGCGGCTGCTTTTCTTTTTCTTCCTCAAAGAGCAACGTAACTTTCTTATAAGCAGAATCCAATTGTTCTTTTTGTATTTGAACAGTTTTATAAGCTTGATTCGTCTGTTCAACAACTCGGTTTGCTTCTTTCCATGATGCTTCGTACGGTTGGATACGATTTGCTTTTTCTGCTTGTACCAATTGTTCCTCTTTTTGTTTCATATACGATTGGTTTTCCATAAGATTATGATATTCATTATTCGTCTGCTCGAGCTGCTGAAACAATTCATTAATGGAATTTGCCTCATGATATGCTTTTTCTTTTTGGCGCAATTGAGAGATCTGTGAGCTTTCTTCGTTACGTAAGAGTTGTAGCTGTCCGTTAAAAAATACTTGCTCTTCCTCTAGCGCCGCAATCATTTGGAAGCTATTCCAACTGCTTTGCTGCGAAAGTTCCTGTAACAAGCTTTCTTCACGCATTGGCATGGCAAGTGCATTGCGGAAATAGATATCCCTCTCTTGTATTTTCCCCTCTAGCTTGTTTTTTAATTGTTTTCGTTTATGATCTAACAACTCCCGAATTTGATTATAACGATTGGTTTTAAAAATCCGACGCAATATTTCTTCTTTATTTTCTGTTTCTGAGGTTAATAGTTTCCGAAATTCCCCTTGTGGCAGCATCACAATCTGGCTAAACTGATGCTTTGTTAATCCAATTAATTGCTCTAGCTTTTTATTTACATCATTCACATGAAAACGATCTACACACGGTATATTTTCACCGTCTACCACTTCATATAGCTCGACAACTCCGCCAGTAGCCGTTTTATTTCCTTGTTTGCGATGGGCCATTTGGCGTTTTATATAATAGGTTTTCCCATGCATTTCAAATGTTAACGAAACTAACGTATATGTATCGTCATCAGCAAAATGACTCCGTAACATGCTAACATCATTTCTCTCTTCCCCGCTCGCCTCACCGTAAAGAGCGTAGCAAAT
Organism: Ectobacillus sp.; assembly: GCF_056992975.1. NCBI lineage: Bacteria > Bacillati > Bacillota > Bacilli > Caryophanales > Bacillaceae > Ectobacillus > Ectobacillus sp. The sequence continues at coordinate 1,398 of NZ_JBXKMX010000236.1, forward strand.
GGCATCGAATATCGTAGTTTTCCCAGCGCCTGTATTCCCTGAAATAGAAAAAAGACGATGTTCTCCAAGCTTTGTAAAATCAATACTTTCTTGATATTTGTATGGACCAAATGCGGTCATTGTTAATAGAATCGGCTTCATTGTCGTTCCCCCTCCAGTAACCGGAGCTCTTCTACTATATCTTGAAAAATTCGCTGTTTATTTTCTGTAGGCTCAATTCCCTTCATTTCCTTGTAGAAGGCCTTAAGCAAAGCCAAATCATCCATCTTATGTCTCTCCGTCACTTGCTCACCATTTACTGCTTCCTGCCGTTTTATAATCCGTTCCACATGCATTGCATTCGGGTAGACAGAACGAATTTTTTCCATAGGCTGCAGTACAGGATTCTCATCAAGCAAGTGCACGAACACATAGTCATCGGATTTCTCATGCTGCAAGATATCATGCAAGGTTCCTTCTATTGTTCTCATTTTACGCAGTGGTTCAAGCAACCGTTTTTCAATAGTAGTTTTACCATCACCATCTAAGGTAACAATATAAAAACCTTTTTTATGAGCTTCTTCAGAAATAGAGTACGGTAGGGGGGAACCCGCATAGCGTATCGCTTCATTGGCAACAAAATGAGCCTGGTGCAAATGCCCAAGTGCCGTATAATCAAAACTAGTAAAATAGTTACTATTCACATATTCAGCACCACCAATCGATAACGGTCGTTCCGCATCACTTGTGTTTTCCTCTTCCTCTCCTAGGGATGTAACAAAAGCATGACCAACAAAAACATGACGTGCTTGACGGTCCATTGATTCACGTATCATAGATGTAATAATTCGCATAGCATCATCGTGTGAATGAATATCTTCATTTTGCAATACATGACGAACAATACCTGGATCAGCATAGGGAACGAGGTGTACATGCACTTCTCCGTATTGGTCGTGTAATATTACGGTTTCAAACGGGTACTGAAGCTGTCCGATAATATGAAGTCCTTGGCGTTTTAACAAATCACTACCAAAATGGATGCGGTCAGGGCTGTCATGGTTCCCTGCTATCGAAAGAACTGGTGTTTCTAAATCAATCACGATTTTTTTCAACGTTTCATTTAATAATTCCACCGCTTCCGTGGGAGGAATCGCACGATCATATAAATCTCCTGCAATAATAACCGCATCTGGCTTTTCTTCCTCTATTGCTTCTATAAAGCGATCTAAGATGTAAGCTTGATCGTGGGTCATATACACACCATGTATAAGCTTTCCTAAATGCCAATCTGCAGTATGAAATAACTTCATTTTTCTGAGTCCCTTCTTAGTTCACAGAATGAAGAGAAATAAGTTGATACTGAAATATCGTTTTCTCATCAGACCAAGAGATTTTTTTAGGAATAGCTGTTCCAATTCGTTCTTTCTCTGTTTTCAATAGTGCAACTGATTCGTTTAATGGATATACATGATATCCCTCTAACACAAGTTCAAATAAATTATGCTCTATATCAATCCGAATTTCATTATCATTTGTAACAATATTTGTATGCGTTTCAAATTTCATTTCATTCATCTCCTCTAGCATGTTCTTACTTTTATAGTAAATGCTTCTTTATAAATTGACAAGGGAGAGGAAAATGGCTGTTTTCCTCTCCCTTGCATACTTAAACGTATCGAAACCATACTGTCCACTTTTGCCTGCTATCTTTACTTATAAAAAATTCACCTAACTTATTCATTTGTGTAGAATTCGGAAAACGTAACCGAACGAAGTATGACCGATTTGCAACTGTAAGCCCGCATTGCTGAACGGCTATATGGTAATATGAGGCGTCCGTTCTTTTTAGATTCTGCAACGGGCTAACGACTTCGGCTGTCCATTGTTTATTGCTTCCATACATATTCTTCACGATGTAATCTTGCAAAGCTTTTTCCACTTCTTCTTTGTCCTGAGCTGCATTAGCTGATAATTCCTCTGCCTTCGGACATATGACTTGCTTATTTGGTTCTGCATACACATTTGATTGAACAAAAAATAATATAAGAAAAGCTAAATAATACGGCATTAACCGATCTTTTCTATTTCTTAGGTTACTAAGAGAACTATTATTCGTTTTCAATACAAACACCTCCCTGTCGCTTATATTTTCCTAATTTAGAAATTATAGTACCCTTTTCTCGATATCCCTAAATTATCCGTTTCAAATAATTGACACCGAACTGTAAAAAGATTATAAAGAAATGGAAGTATTATCGCTTATTACATATACAGGAGGGGATGAGAGAATGAAAAGCATCCAATCAGCAGCAGAATTCCGTGAAATTAGTAACAGTGAGACCCCCGTGGTAGTAAAGTTTTATACGACATGGTGTCCAGATTGTGCACGATTAAATAATTTTATTGATGATGTAATTGCTGAATTTAATACGTTTGCTTGGTATGAAATAGATAAGGATGAATTTCCAGAGATTGGGGAAGAATTCCAAGTTATGGGGATTCCAAGTCTGCTTGTATTCCAAAACGGGAAAAAAATCGGTCATTTACATAGCGCCAATGCTAAAACAGAAGAACAAGTCACTGAATTTTTACAATCATATTAATTTTCGTATAGTATTGATAATTTCTAGAAAAACGACCATCACAAATAATGTGATGGTCGTTTTTCTAATTACATCATTCATTGCAGCTTATCTCGCCGCATCATACTGTGAAACAATGTGCAAAGGAGCAGCCAACCACATCCTGCAATCATACCAGCGAGAACATCAGTTGGGTAATGGACTCCTAAATACACTCGGCTTAGTCCAATTGAAAATATAATAAAACTACTTATTACAATTAAAATAATTTTCAAACGTAACGTGAGCCGATATTCAGTAATGGCAAGATAGGAGACAAATCCTAAAAAAGCTGTTGCATTCATTGCATGACCACTCGGAAAGCTATAACCAGCTGCAGTGATGAGCGTCTGCACATCAGGCCGAGGTCTTTCATACCAAGACTTTAATAGGTAATTCATATAATCAGCTCCATACAGGCTAACGACTGTAAGCAACGCGGCAAGGAATCGTTTGTGTATAACTAAATAAACCAATAGCAAAATAGAAAGCGGGATGTAAACACGCATCGATCCTAGTGTAGTCATAAACAAAAACCAATCGGACAAAGCTGGGTTACGAAAGCTCTGTACGAAACGACTCACAGCAGCATCAAACCTCACCATTACACTCATATTGTAAGTAATCGAAAAAAAGTAAAAAATCAACCAACATCCTACCACATAACCAATTTTTCGATAATTCATCATGTATGCTCCTAAGTAAAAATAGAATGGAGAGGTATAGTTTCCCTCTCCAAACAACAATTATGCATGAATAATTTAGTTTTCTAATAAACGCCTC
>NZ_JBXKMX010000237.1:0-5155 GCF_056992975.1 Ectobacillus sp.
ATTAACTTATTTGTCGGTTCAATGGTAGGATTAGAACGTACCGTCTTGCCATTACTCGGGGAAAAGGTATTTGGACTCGCTTCCGCAAGTAGTGCGTTGTCTTTTATTGTAAGTTTTGGCTTTACAAAGGCGATTGTTAATCTCATGGCCGGAGGAATTGCGGACCGGATCGGACGAAAACGGGTATTACTTGTTGGCTGGGCAATGGGTTTATTTGTCCCGCTTCTCGTCATCTGGGCGCCTTCATGGTGGTGGATTGTCGTTGCTAATATTTTTCTTGGTATTAACCAAGGACTTGCTTGGTCGATGACGGTCAATATGAAGATTGATGTAGTGAAATCGAATCAGCGCGGTATCGCCATTGGCTGGAATGAGTTTGCTGGATATAGCGGCGTAGCACTCGCTTCTATGCTTTCCGGCTATGTAGCTATCCACTATTCGTTGCGACCAGAACCATTTTATCTAGGCATTGTATTCAGTATAATCGGTCTCCTCCTATCTTTTTTTACAAAAGATACAGGTGACTATATCAAACTACAAGTACAGAAGCACAAACAAGCTCTTCCTAAAGAGCAACTGTCTACTAAAGAAATCTTTCGTAAAACAACATGGAAAGATCAAACCTTATCCAGTTGTAGTTTTGCAGGTCTTTCCACCAATCTAAAAGACGGCATGGCCTGGGGATTGTTTCCCGTATTCTTTCTACACGCTGGTCTTTCTATTAGTCAAATTGGTGTGATTGTGGCGCTTTATCCAGCGGCATGGGGATTCTTCCAACTATTCACCGGAGCGTTAAGTGATCGTATTGGCCGAAAATGGCTCATTGCTTCTGGTATGTGGATCCAAGCTAGCAGCATTTGGTGGATTGTTTTTACCGGTACCTATACCTCTTGGTTAGTCGGTGCGATTGCACTAGGACTTGGAACTGCCATGGTTTATCCGACTCTGCAAGCAGCCATAAGTGATGTGGCACATCCAGACTGGCGTGCTTCTGCGATGGGCGTATACCGTTTTTGGCGTGACAGCGGCTATGCTTTCGGTGCAATTCTTGCAGGAATTTTGACGGATCTACTAAATGTAACGTGGAGTATCGGTCTTGTAGCCTTATTGCCTTTACTAGCAGGTGTGAATGTAGCCATTCGAATGAAGGAAACACTAAACAAATAGATACAAAAGGAGTTGTGATGTAGCTATGGCTTTGTTTGATCATTCTGCAAAAACGTATGACGAGTGGTGCAAAACCCCGCTTGGTTCATTCGTTGATACCGTAGAAAAACAAATGATCGTCGAACTATCGGACCTAAAACCAGGAGAACAGGCTTTGGATATTGGTTGCGGAACAGGTATATACTCTCTTGTACTAGCATTACACGGACTAGAAGTGACGGGTATTGATATTTCTCCTGAAATGCTGCAGAGAGCAAAAGAGAAAGCAGAAAAACAAAAGCAATCCATTCATTTCATGGAAGGGGACATTCATAACCTCCCTTTTGAAGACAATACGTTTGATTTAGTCATTTCAAACCTAGTACTTGAATTTGTTGATTCTCCTAACGATGTGATAGCAGAAGGAATGAGAGTGCTAAAACCCGAAGGCCGAATGGTAGTCGGAATGATTGGCAAACATAGCGATTGGGCTAAAATGTATGAAAAACGCGGAGAAGAAAAAAAGGAAAGTGTTTTTGCAGGAGCACATTTCTTTGGTTTAGAAGATATAAACAAACTCTATCAGGACGAGCCATCCTTAACTCGGTTCGGATTATATGTATCTCCTCATGAATTTATTTCACAAGAACAGGCTGATACGTTGGAGAAGGAACGTTCGGCAAAGCAACAGGAAGAAGGCGCTGGTTTTATTGTTGCGAAATGGATTGCTATAAAGTGAAATGAAACAATCAATCCTATCCTTTATCTAAAGACAAATGGTAAGAGCATGTTTTGGCAAAAAACATGCTCTTATTTATTTTTGTTCGATTAGCTTCTTTCACAAAAACCATCAGTTAGCACAACCAAAAAAATCCTCGCAACGACCCAAATGTGTAACTCTTGAACTCTTTGTTAACAATAACTTTTTCAGCCTAATTTTTGCGAATAAAGCCTTTAAACTTTTTGAAATGATTGATATAATTTTGGTCTGATTCATTCAACAGATAAATGGTAATTTTTTGATTAAGAGTTAGAAGTAAAACCTAGAATGAGAAAGTAGCGAATACTTTTTCTAAAACAACACGATGACATAAAACGAAGGAATCAATAATGAATAACCTATTTAGAGCAAATGGTAAAGTAAATCCTAAGTTTCTACCTTCAAACTCCATTTATTTTGGAATGTTATTAACCGTGATCGGTGGCTTTTTGGACGCATATGCTTTTATCACAAGAGACGGAGTATTTGCTAATGTGCAAACCGGCAATTTCGTTTTATTCGGAATTAATTTGGTTCAGGGAAATCTTAATCAAGCCATTCTTTACATTCCTCCGATTATTGCCTTTATGTTCGGAATTGTAGTTGCAGAAATATTGAAACGCCGGAAGAAACTACGAATGTCTGGGGTATCAGGAAAAGCCATTATTTTATTGGAAATGTTGTTATTTACAATAATCGGCTTATTACCTCCCACTGTTTCGAATCATACAGTTACATTCATGCTTTCTTTTGCTGCATCCCTTCAATATTCGTATTTTCGAAAAATCTCGGATTCTCCTTATAGCAATACAATGATAACAGGTAATTTATTGACCGTAACGAAATCCATTTATACCGCTATCACCACAGGAGACACGGAAGCAGCCATTCAGTTTTTCAAATTTATGTTTATAATCGTTTCCTTTATAATTGGTGTTATAGTCGGGGCATTTTTAATACAACTTGTTGGTCTTAAATCCATTTGGTTCGTCTCTACCCTTCTCCTAATAATAGGAATTTTCTATAGATCTAGTTTACAGACTTCTTAAACAATATGGTTGTACTTAAAAAATTACGACGAACTTCTTATTCCCAAAACTTATATCTATCTGCAATGTTCTCTAAGCTTATTCTTCCGCGTTGCATGGATGGCGGACAAACCTCATTATATTTGGTTATTTTTACGTTTATTTCATCCATTGCATCTTTTATTTTTGATTCCATACCGTTCTGTTCCATCATTTGCAATGTTGAAGCAATTTTCTCCCTTATTTCCTTTTGCAAGTTTATCCAAGGAGGTAAGTAACCTGCATCTTTTGCTATATTTAAAAAATTACTGTATACATCTCCGCTAAAGAAGCTGTTCGGAAAGGGTTTCCCGAATCCTGGGATTTTCTTTACTTCTTCATCCATTTTGGAATCTTTGATAATCTGATCAATCAAATTAGGATTGTTTCCCATATGTGTCTCCCCTTTTTAAAATAATTTGATTTTCTTACCAAATGAAAGGAATAAGTCGATACTGTGTTTGTAAGCAATACTCTTTATAGCCGCTAAGCTCTCTTAAAAGCACTGCTTCTTCATTTTTTATTCGGAATAAAAGGGTAGGTAGTATGAACAGCATCGGTATGATTGCAAAATAAGATCCAAGTGCCAGTGGCAGAAAGAAAGACATGATTACCATTCCTAAGTACATCGGATGGCGAACGATTGAATATGGACCTGTTGTAATGACATGCTGTTCATTCTCTACTTGAATAACAGTGGAAGCATAGCTATTTTCCTTAAAAACAACAAAAATAAAAATATATGCTGCAAAAACAATCATGTTTGATACCATTACAAGCCATATTGGTTCATGAGACCAATGAAAACGGAAATCAATACCCGGAATAAGAAATCCAATATAATATAGTTTAAAAAAGGCAGGCGCTTTTTTAGTAGTAGCTTCTTCTCTAACCTTCGTTCGTCTTGCTAAAAGTTCAGGATTCTTTTTGCTAAAGTAAACTGTAATGAAAAATGTGAGTAAAGAGAAACCGAACCAAAAAATCCAAGCTTCCCAAAACTTCGTTGTGCCTGCAGGAAGAAATAAGAGTATCCACATAACGATCATAAGTAGCATTGGAACGATATACATCTTTAGCTTTGACACGCTATTAGTTTCCATTTCGATTCCCTCCCTTATTACTTCATTCTGGCCGATAATTAAGATATTTTTGTATAAGTTGCTTATGTTTCATCTGAGCTGGGGAAAGAACATTCTTTGCCATCTCATTGAATAAAAGTTCATTCGTTTTTCCAAATCCAGATTTATCATGTAACATTTCTTTTAGAAAAGGCACACTCTTTATAAATGCAGCACCTTCCCTTGCCAGAATTTCAATTTCAGGATCGTCTTCAGACATTTGCTTCAATCTAGAAAGACGTCTGCCAAATTCTAGAGCTGTTTGAAATTGCTCAGGATGTGATTGAAAGTATTCAGCCATTAATTTAAAATTTTCTTGGTGATCTTCTCCCCACTGAAAATCTTCTAGGATACCAAAAATATTACGTTGTTGATCAAAGAGTTCAGGATATGCGATATACTTTTCCCTTTGCTCTGGTGCCAATGCTTGTGTAACCATTTGAAATAATTCAGAGTCAAACGAAGTTTCTTCAAGCTGTACTGCTTCTTGACTTAGTAATAGTTCAATCTTTGCTAATTGCTCCTCAATCGTCGTTTTTTCATGTAAAAGCTCAGCTTGCAATGACTGCAGTACTTCTCGCAAAGTTCTATGGCTCTGTGTATCTCCCACTATTTCTTTTATTTGTTTCAGGTCTAGCCCTAATTGTTTTAAGTGTTTAATCATTCTCATACGAGCAAGTTCGTCTGCTCCATACAAACGATAACCACTTGCAGAACGTTTTGGTTCTTGCAATATACCAATTTTATGATAGTACAGCACAGTCTTTAATGTACTTCTAGTTAATTTGACAAAATCACTGATTTTCATTTGATTATCCACCTATATCCTCCTCGATTTCATTGTAAACTCTACCCTAAGGGTGGAGTCAAATCAATCATAAAAATCATTATTGGTAACGAAGTGCTTCCCTGTGGGCTTTTCAACCTTTTTGCAAAAGTTTCCTACGCTCTCTTTATTTTAGATTACCTAGATTTGACTGAAGGTAAAATAAAAATTGAATTTTATATTCTCTTATCTTCTTTAACATTCTTACCCGTAATTGAAAAAACGATTGTCTTTTTTG
>NZ_JBXKMX010000238.1:0-3001 GCF_056992975.1 Ectobacillus sp.
CATTTCATTCATACTTTATAGTAACCGCAAGAATGCGGAAACAATAAGGGAGGTCCTGTAATTATGTATGGATATACGTATTGCTACCCATCTGCTCCAACCTATACTGCTCCTGCCTATGGCTATGGCTGCGCTCCAGCTGCTGGACGTGGGTTTGCTTTAATTGTAGTTCTGTTTATTCTTTTAATCATCGTCGGTGCGGCTTGTATTCATTAATGTAAACCTGCAAACTATGAAAAAGGAAGGAAGATTCTCCTTCCTTTTTTTCATTGGTCATGACATTTTGAAAAACCTTTGATAGACTAGTGAATGAAAGGAGTGAATTCCATGCTAACAATGGAAAACATTATACGTGAAGGACATCCCGTTTTAAGAGAAGTAGCGAAAGAGGTCGAGCTTCCTGCAAGCGAAGAAGACATACATACTCTTCAAGAAATGATTGAATTCGTTCGAAATAGTCAAAATCCTGAACTATCTGAACAATATAATTTACGCCCTGGCATTGGTCTTGCTGCACCGCAAATCGCAATATCAAAACGAATGATTGCGGTACATGTGACCGATGCGCAAGATAAGCTATATAGCTATGCACTATTTAATCCAAAGATTATCAGCCATTCGGTTGAAAAGACATACTTACCAGGTGGTGAAGGCTGCTTGTCTGTCGATCGTGACGTTCCTGGCTACGTTCCTCGGTACAAACGAATTACTGTAAAAGCTACAACCGTTGACGGGGAGGCAATTAAGCTACGTTTAAAAGGGCTTCCCGCTATCGTTTTTCAGCATGAAATTGATCATTTAAATGGCATTATGTTCTTCGATCATATTAATACTGCAGATCCTTACTCTGTAGATGATGATATAAAACCTTTAGAGCCATAAATCCATGCAACCAAAAAATAAGAAGCAAATAAAACGGCTTCTTATTTTTGTTGCACCTCGTCGCAATTACTTCTACAAGATTTATTAAGTTCACATGTTGCACATTTTCCTTTTTTGCTTTTTTTCATAAATTTAAATAGGCTAAATCCTGCATAACTAAAAATAAGGGCACCTAAGACATAATTAATCATAGACTTTCTTCCTTTCTAATGGAATCCAAGAAGTATCCCAACTGTGTGTACAATGAAACTTACCCCATATGCTAAAACGAGTGCGTATCCGATTGAAAACATCGTCCACTTTTTTGATGAAGTTTCTTTTTGAATGACTGCTACAGTTGCTAAACAAGGAACATACAATAATATAAATACTAAAAAACTATAGGCACTAAGCGGTGTGAAAATTTGTTGCATAGAAGCATGTAGTTGATCAATATTTGGTGTTTTAAACATAATGGTCATTGTCGATACAACAACCTCTTTTGCTAAAAATCCCGTTAGCAAAGCTGCTCCTGCCTGCCATGTGCCAAATCCAAGAGGAAGGAACAACGGTGCTAATAATCCCCCAATATGTGCCAAATAGCTATGTTCCATATCTACCTGTAAGCCGTCTGGGCCGGCATAGGAAAGTAACCAGATAAAAACGGAGCCTCCAAAAATAAATGTACCTGCCTTACGAACAAAGCCCTTTCCTTTATCCCACGTACTTCGAAGCAATGTTTTCCATTGCGGCACTCGGTAAGGTGGGAGTTCAATAAGAAAAAACGAAACTTCATCCCGAAGTAAAACTTTGGAAAAAAATTTAGCTAACAACAAAGCACAGCCGATCCCTAATACATATAACGATAAGACAATAAGCGCTTGTTGCTTCGCGAAAAATGCTGCAACGAATAAACTATATACACTTAAACGAGCTGAGCAAGACATAAGAGGTGTAAGTAAAATCGTTATGAGCCGTTCCTTTGGCTGCTCTACGGTTCTAGCAGCCATAATTCCCGGTACATTGCATCCAAGACCTATAATCATCGGAATAAATGCTTTTCCGTTCAAACCGACTTTTTCCATAAGTCTGTCCATTACTGTTGCTACGCGCGCCATGTACCCTGAGTCTTCTAACAAAGAAATAAAAAAGAAGAGAATAAAAATTTGAGGAACAAAAACAAGTACGCCTCCTACACCTGCTATTACCCCATTACTTACCAGATCACGAATAAATGTATTTGCTCCTATACGATCTAGTAAAAATGTAACCGCTTGTGAAAGTGGTCCAGAAAAGAAGTCATCCAATACATTAGAAATAGGAGTGCCCAGCCAATCAAAGGTAACCTTAAACAGCAAAAACATAATCAACAAAAAAATAGGAATACCAAGCACATTATGTGTAGCAATTCGATCAATTCTTTCCGTTGCAGAAATAGTTTTTGAAGGTGTTACCGTTACTGCTTGTACCAAAAGCGTTTCAATGTATGAAGCCCGAACTTGATGAATATATTGTTTCATTGTTCGTATATGACTTTCGCTTGTCACTTGTTTTGTCGCTTCTTCTACAATGCTATGCAATTTCGCATAGTCAATGAATCTCTCAACCTCTTTAAAAACGGTCTCATTTTCTAATAAACATTGCAATGCATACCATCGTTTCGTCCCTGGTAACTGATCCGGCAGCATACTAGCAATTTGATGCACTGCTTTTTCTACACACATACCATAGTGAATCAAAAAACGATTCTGTTTAGCAGCAGGGATTTCATTTAATAAATGTTCACATCCTATACCTTTGCGAGCAATCATAGGGGTAATAGAGACACCCAACAAATCCCCTAATTTTTCTACATGAATCTGATGTCCACGAGCCTTAGCTACATCTATCATATTCAAACCAATTGTCATTGGTTTTCCAAATTCCAACAGTTCTATTGTCAAATGTAGGTTTCGTTCTAGCCGAGATGCATCCACAATATTTAAAATAGATGAAAAAGATTCGGTAAGCAGAAACTGTGTTGCGACTTGTTCATCCTTTGAAAGTGGATGAAGAGAATATACACCAGGCAAATCAATTAAGGACCCCTTTTCATTTCGCAGCACGCCAACCTTTTTTTCTACCGTTACCCCGCTCCAGT